>JBDNGW010000475.1:0-6656 GCA_041689735.1 Leeuwenhoekiella sp.
AATTATAGGCAGTTATTTTGTTCATCAACAAGGCGAAAAACGCAGACATAGCCGTAGCTATGGCGAGTATTTTCAACGCAGTTGCTGGGCAAAAGAACCCATAGAAATGGGCAGGTTATTTCTAAACAGATCCTTAGGGCTGCTGTACTTCTACTTCTTTTACAACAGTTTTGCTTTCTGGTTCACGGCAAGCGCCAACTAATGAAAGTGCCAATGCGGCAAGTAACAGTACTTTTTTCATAAATTATAATTTTAGGGTTGGTCGCAAATGTAGTTAATTTTCACAGAGACTAAATCTGCAGGAAGACTTAGCCATATTAGCACGAATGTTTCTTCGCTACGATATTATGCAGCGTTCTATTTTAACTTATCTGGATTTTTTGAAATTTTCCTATCATCACTATTTAATTTTCTGTGAACTTTATTTACATCTTCCTCTGGTTTCAGGTTTTCAGGAACAATACCTCGAGAAAGCAAAGTTTTTCTGACTGTAGAATTGTTTGTAACATGTTCATCTGATATAGCTCTCTCAGTTCTCATTTTCATTTCTTTAGCATTGAAAATCGTGATTTCGGTTGCAAAATCTTTTGCTTTTAAGAGTATTGTAGGCATAAAATCAGCAAGTGGCTTATTTTTCACATCCCACTTTAGCTTCATTTGTTTTGTAGTCCGACCAAAAAGTGCTGTATCTCCTTTGCTTCCTATCAATGCAAAATTTTGATTCCCACCTGTTTGTTCGAAAATCACTTGGGATAGCTCTTTTTCGGTTGTTTTCAGTTTACTTCTTGCTTGTACTCTTTCATATTCAAGCATTTTCTGCTCAATAATCTCTGCTTTTCTAGTTTGCACAGCAAAATATCTTTGAGCAAAAGCAATTTTCTCTTTTCTAGAATCTCCATTTTGAGCTATTAGATAGCAAGCGTATCTTGTAAGCATTATATCTGGAATTTCTTTCTCTATGCCTGAACCTATTGCCACCATTTTCCCGACGTCAGCAAAATGGTTTGAAATTTCTTCTTCAGAAAGTTTACATTCAGTTTTAGCTTTTGACAGTACATTTTGAAAATTATCCCATTTAGAATAATCTAATAATTGCTGTAAATCCATAGCCAGCCAAAATTCAATATTCTCTCTTGTTTTGTGAGAATTGGATTCTAAATTTTCTGTAAGCGATTCTATTAACTTTGATTTCATTTTCTAAAGTCAAAAGTTAAGTACTCCTATTCAAATGCAGCACAATAGTAGTATAAGTAATATTCTTTTTCTCATAAATCATGAAAGTTAGCTTAAACCAAAAAAATGTGTTTTATTTCTTGCTAGATATGGCCAACAACAATTCAACTACCTGAGAATTAGGCCCGCCGGGTTTAGTATAGAATCCATAAATTGATTTTAAGTTTTGACTCGGAGTGTTTGAGAAATAGTTTGCCATTTATCAGGTTATAGGAGTGCAATTCAAAATTTCAAGTTAGACTTAAAACGAGGCTCTTGTACCTGAACTACCTTCCCTATTTTTAAGCTAAAAAAAGATGACTTTTCACAATTTATATGCGTTTTTAAGAGATCTGGACCAAAACAATAACAAGGAATGGATGGACGCCAATCGCAAATACTACGAGGAAGTGCGCGATTTTTATATTACTTGGCTGAATGCAATGGATCTCAAACTGGCCAAAGTAGATCCCGATTACACCCATACCACAGGAAAGCAAGCTATAAACCGTATTAACAATAACTTGATGTACCACCCCAACAAGCCCATTTATAAAGACCATTTTGGCGCGGGGCTCGATCAGGAAACCAAGCAATGCGATTTTTACATTCATCTGGGAACCAGCGAAAGTTTTATTGCCGGTGGTTTTTACAAGCCAGAAACTTCCATTTTAAAAAGCATTAGGCAGGGTATAGATTACAATGGAAACGAATTCAAAACAATCCTGAACAAAAAGGGTTTTAAAGATCTTCTAGGTGAATTGATTCATGATGGCGACAGCTTAAAAACAGCACCAAAAGGCTATTCGCAAGAACACGAGCACATAGACTTACTGCGCCGTAAAACTTTTGCGGTTCAGGCAAATCTCACGCAGAAGGAAGTGATGAGCGCCGATTTTGATGATCAGGTAATTAAGATATATAAGGAAATGCTTCCCTTTAGAAATTACCTGAATAAAGCAGTTAGTGTCTGATTTATTGTTTCAGTTCAAGAATTTTCAGCTTCCTCATTTTTCAGATAATTCATGATCATCGCGGTCGTACCGGTCTGTCCTTGAACAAAATGTCCACAGATCATTCCGGTTTTCTTTTGAAAGTTAGAATCTTCAAACAGTTTTTTGAGCAATTCAGAAGTTTCACCAATTGAGGTTACCGTATACAAACCCGCAAGACGACGCAATTGCTGCGCTTCCGGAAACTTATCGATATTTTTTCCGGTTAAAATGGGAATTCCAAAAGTTGCTGGTTCCAATATATTGTGCATTCCCGTCGTACCAGCCGCGCCACCCACGTAGGCCACGTCTGCATAGCTGTACGCGCGACCCAAAAGACCAATGGTATCCAAAATAAAAACATCAATTTTCGTAAGGTTAACGTCATTTTTCTGGCTGAATTTAGCCGATTTTAACCCGATTTTTGCTATAAATTGGTCGATTTTCTGCGCATTGATCTGATGTGGCGCGATAAGTACCTTCACTTTTCCTGGTGCGTAATTCGTTATAAAATCTAGTAGCAGAACTTCATCTTCTGGCCAAGTGCTGCCACAGACCAGCAACGGTTGGTTGTTTTTGAAAGACTCCACCACCTCCAGGCTGTTGTCCATTTCCAACTGTTTGCTCACGCGGTCAAATCGCGTATCGCCGCTTACAGAAACATTATTAAACCCCAATGATTGAACAAGCTCCATACTTTTTTGATCCTGCACAAAAAAGTGATCAAAAGTGCGCAGCGATTCGGTCATCCAACGGCCATACCATTTAAAAAACGGCTGTTTTTGCCGAAAAACCCCCGAAATCAGATATGTTTTTATCGATTTTTTATGAAGTTCCTTCAGGTAATTTGGCCAGAATTCGTATTTGATAAAGAAAGCCATTTCGGGATTTACTTTATTAATAAATCGTTTCGCGTTTTCTGGAGTATCAAGTGGTAAATACGTTGTATAAGCAGAAAGTATATTGTTCTTTTTCTGGGTATAGCCTGACGGCGAAAAAAAAGTGAGCAGTATTTTATGTTCAGGAAATTGCTTTTTTAAAGCTTCTATAACCGGAACGCCCTGTTCATATTCCCCAAGGGAAGCCGCGTGCACCCAGATGATCTTGTCGTCAACTGAAAATTCCCGCTCCAGCATATCAAAAATAGAAACCCTGACCTTATAAAAAGTTTTCAGTTTTCGACTTAAAATCCCCAATACGGGAAGCAGACTGCCAAAAAAACGGATCAAAATGGAATATAAAATGCGCATAGGATTGTAAAAGTAGCCTTTTCACAAAAAACCAGATGATGGGAAAGCGGTAGTTTTGTATTTTCGTATAAAAATTTTAGCGCCGCAAAAATCTGCGCAGCACTTCGGTGCTACTCCTTCTTTTAAAGTTAAGTTAGAGCTTAAAAAGTAGGTCAGTTAGCCTGTAAGTAAAAGTAGGTTGGGGTAATTCCGATAGCAATTCGGAACTGCAAGAATTATGTGTTGAGAACCCCACTTCTCTTCTGACAAAAGTAGGTCAGTCAGCCTGTAGGCAAAAGTAGGTTCGAGTGATTTCGACAGGAATTGGAACTGTAAGAATTTTGTGTTGACAACCCTAAATCTCGTCTGAAAATTGTCATTTCGAGTGATTTTTGTAAAAAATCGTATCGAGAAAGACCATTTTCAGCACATAAAATATAATACGTCAAACTCAAATTTTTAAAAAATTTCGTTTTAAAAGCTAAGCATGAAAAAAATACAAATGGTAGACCTTAAAGGTCAATATGAACAAATCAAGGAACGTGTTGACACCGCTATTGCCGAAGTAATGGACAGTACCGCATTTATCAACGGTCCCGAGGTGCATGCGTTTCAAAAAGAACTGGAAACCTATCTGGGCGTAAAACACGTGATTCCCTGCGCAAACGGTACAGATGCCCTACAAATCGCGATGATGGGACTGGGGCTTAAACCCGGCGACGAAGTGATCACCGCAGACTTTACCTTTGCGGCCACGGTAGAAGTGATCGCCCTTCTGGGACTGACTCCCGTTCTTGTAGATGTAAAGCCACATAGTTTTAACATTGATGTTGATGCCGTAAAAAAAGCGATCACGCCAAAAACAAAAGCAATCGTTCCCGTACATCTTTTTGGCCAAGTGGCCGAAATGCAAGAACTTATGCGCATCGCAACAGAGCATAATCTGTATGTTATTGAAGATAACGCGCAGGCCATTGGCGCAAATTATACCCAGCAAGATGGCTCAAAAATAAAGACTGGAACTATTGGCCACGTAGGAAGCACTTCTTTTTTTCCTTCTAAGAACCTGGGCTGCTACGGTGACGGCGGCGCTATTTTTACCAATGATGATGAACTGGCGCATTCCCTTCGCAGCATTGTAAACCACGGTATGTACGAGCGCTACCACCACGATGTGGTGGGTGTCAATTCACGCCTTGATTCTATACAAGCGGCTGTTTTACGAGCAAAATTGCCGCACTTGGATAGCTACAATACCAAGCGCAGGGAAGCCGCCCGAAAATACACAAAAGCACTGGGCGCACATCCCAAAATCACCACGCCCATGATCTGTGATATATGTGATTGTCATGTGTTTCATCAATATACGCTGCGCGTAAAAAATGTAAACCGCGATGCGCTGGTAAAATACCTGAACAGTAAAGATATTCCCAGTGGAGTCTATTATCCTATCCCATTGCACAAACAAAAAGCATACGCCGATGACCGCTATAAGGAGCAGGATTTTACAGTAACAAATCAGCTGGTTCAAGAAGTGATATCCTTGCCCATGCACACGGAACTGGATGATGAACAGATAGATTTCATCACAAAAACGATATTGGAATTTTTAGATAGGGAATAAAACGTAAAAGCATTTTTGGAATAATCGGAAGAAATATCGCAATTATTGATTAAATTTAAGAAAAAACAAGATGACCGTTGAAAGAAAGGATGATGAACTATTGGTAAGGCTATCTGTTGGTGCAAAAGCTTCGAAAATGCAATCAATTTTAGATTATTTGAGGTATATTGAACTTACTTCAAATTCTAAAGCCACAGAAATGGATATTGAAGAATCAAAACATCAGTCTAAACCCATGCGGTGGGAAAAATCAAGAATTAGTTTGGCTAGATGGCAAAATGTCCATAATTATGAATCTAAAAACAACATGATACCTTCTCCCAATGATATTTAAAATACTGCCGATGGACAGCCAAAAATAACAGAGAGATTACAGAAAAGGGAATTTAAGTATATTTGATATTATGGAAGTAAAAAACGGACAAATAACCAAAAAAGGAATTGATACTGGAGTAAGAGCTACATTTGGCGGGAAATTATACGTTGATAAAAAAGTATTCTTTAAAAGAGATGATGTAAAAAACGTGTTGAAAAGAGTCATGGAATCAAAAGAATTAAAGGCTCATATAGCTACAAATAAAAAATAGCTGATTTATAATGCCATATAACTTATTCCTTTTACCACTTGCAGCAGGTTATTTCATTTTGACGAATTTTGTTCTATCAAAATATAAGTATCAGAGACTTAGTTCCCAAAGATTACTTTTTAGCTCAATAATTACTGGTATTTTTTTAATATCAATTTCATTCTTCATAAGATCATTAATAAACTTCCAATTTCCTGATTCAATCCCAATATTACATGGAGAATTATATAATTTCTTTATTCTAACAGAAGTCCATTATCTATGGACTTCTGTTTTTATTTTTCTGGCTGCATTATTATTAACTTATATCTGTAATTTTATAATAATAAAATTTAAAGGAAAAGCTTTTCCTTTAATGAAAGCCATAAAAGAAGAAGGGGATGAAATTGAACAGTTATTTAAAAATTCTGCTATAACAGGAGAACTAATGCAGATAACCTTAAAAAATGATAAAGTTTACATTGGATTTACTGATATATTGCCTGAACCCAAGAAAACAAACTACTTAAAAATAACACCAGTTTTAAGTGGCTACAGGGACCCTATTACAAAGGAATTAGAAATTACAACAAAGTATTTCAAAATTTTAGAGATTTACTTATCCAACTTTCCAGAATTTGATATTTACGACATTGATAATTCAATAAAACAAGATGAAATCCTAACAGCTAATATATATGACCAAAGAGTGTTTGATATGTTTAATAAAAGTACAGCCCGTAATACATTATCTAAAAAATAGCTGCTATTCAAATAATAACCTTTTCTCTTTTATAAATTAAAAAGTCAAAAGAACTGAGAAAACATTTTAGATTTTACACATTTCAAGTTGAATCTGCTTATCCGCTCAAAAACCAACTAAGGATCTGTTCAGAAATAAAGTGACCGAATTATAGTCAGTTATTTTGTTCATCAACAAGGCGAAAAACGCAGACATAGCCGTAGCTATGGCGAGTATTTTCAACGCAGTTGCTGGGCAAAAGAACCCATAGAAATGGGCAGGTTATTTCTA
>JBDNGW010000476.1:0-9356 GCA_041689735.1 Leeuwenhoekiella sp.
TCGGATACCCATGCCAGCTATTTTACCTCCATACGGGGATACATCTCTACCTTAAAGAAAAACAACCAAAAGGTGTTGGAGAATATCAAAAACGCGTTTCTTGAAAAACCGTTTATGCCTGTAACGGGTGAATAGTTACCAATGTACGAGAATAAAGGGCTAAAATTTTGTTAATGAGGTATTTGGGTAAATTAATATCGAAAAAAAAGCGCTCCATGGCGAATGTAATTACATGATAAAACCAGTTAATGAATAATTTATTACAGGCCTATAAAATAATAATCAACTTAATAGTAGTACAAAATGGAAATTAAAAAAAAATTTTTCGGAATAATTTTAACCGGTTTGATTTTTACAGGCATTTCACTGATGTCGTTTACTTCTAAAACAGACATTTTAAATCAATCTTTAAGAAAACAAAAAACCGTGCCACGTGTATATAATGAGATCCCGCTGGGGAATATAAAACCAGAAGGATGGCTGCTGGACCAGCTTAAAACCATGCGACACAACTCCACCGGCCATCTGGACGAGATTTACGACAAGATAAAGATCGACAACGGCTGGCTTGGCGGAAAGGGCGATAACTGGGAGGAAACGCCCTATTGGTTGGACGGCGCACTTCCGTTGGCGTATCTGCTCGATGACAAGGAGCTGAAACAAAAAGTGCTCAAATACGTTAACTGGAGCATTGATAATCAAAGGCCGTCTGGATATTTTGGTCCCATTACCGAATGGGAACTGGAAACCGGAAAGAAGGTTGATACGGCCAACTGCGACAAAGGGCAGGACTGGTGGCCACGCATGGTTATGCTCAAGGTGATCAAGCAGTATTATAGCGCTACAAGTGATGAGCGTGTCATTCCTTTTTTGGAAAAGTATTTTTCCTATCAGGAGTCCACTCTGGACAAATGCCCCATCGGCCACTGGACGGAATGGTCGGAATCCCGGGGTATAGAGAACGTAAAGGTTATCCAGTGGCTTTATAACATTAACACGGATGAAAAACTGTTGCGCCTGGCAGATAAAATACAGTCCCAATCCTTTCAATGGAGCGATTCGCTGGGCAGCCGGGACTGGGTGATCAACGCCGCAGTGAACCCTGATGGGAGGGACTGGATGCACCGCCACGGTGTGAACGTGGGCATGGCCCTAAAAGCACCTGTTGAGAACTTTGAGCGTACCGGTGATTCCACCTATTTAAAAGACATTGATACCGGGTTTCATGATTTGATGACCCTGCACGGCCTTCCCAATGGGATTTTTTCTGCCGATGAAGACCTGCACGGTAATGCCCCCACCCAGGGCACCGAACTTTGTGCCATTGTGGAGACCATGTATTCGCTGGAGGATATCATCGGGGTCACCGGAAACCCAAAATACATGGATGCACTGGAGCGCACTACCTTTAACGCCATGCCGCCACAGACCACCGATGATTACAGCGACAAGCAATATTTTCAGATGGCCAACCAAGTTGAGATCCAACGCGGCGTTTATGCGTTCACCCTACCCTTTGACCGAGGCATGAACAATGTGCTGGGAACAAAAAGCGGCTATACCTGCTGTTATGTGAACATGCACCAGGGCTGGACCAAATTTGCCCAGCACCTGTGGTTCAGAACGCAAAATGACGGCCTTGCAGCATTGCTGTACAGCCCAAATACTCTTAAGACTACAGTAGGTCCAGACCGGCAGGAGGTTACCATAAAGGAGGATACACAATATCCATTTGGCGATAACATTAAATTTGAGGTGCAAGAGGCAGACGGTGTACACTTCCCCTTGCAGATGCGTATCCCCGCTTGGTGCGCCGATCCGTCCCTGACCGTAAATGGAGAGCCCGTCACGCTGATCGTAAAGGACCAGATCGCCATCCTCGACCGAACTTGGAACAAGGGCGATGTGGTCACCCTAAACCTCCCTATGGAGGTACTGGTTTCCTCCTGGGCAGATAATTCCAAGGCCATTGAGCGCGGGCCTTTGGTCTACGGTCTTAAGATAGGCCAAAAATGGGACGAGGGCCATCAGGAACAGGAAGGCGATTATTATACCGTAGCGTCCACAACGCCGTGGAACTATGGTCTGCTCGAGAGCGGGGTTAAAAATCCGGAGCAGGAGACGCAGGTCATTCAGAAAGGGCTAAAAAAAGACTTTAAGTGGAACCTGAATGCCCCCGTCGAAATAAGAACAAAGGCGAAACTGATCCCCGATTGGAAAGCGGTGAACGGCCTGGCCTATTTGCCGGTTTCGGGCAGGGACGGCTTTTACAAGGGAAATGTTTCCGATAAAACAGAAACCATAACGCTGGTTCCTATCGGTTTTACCAAATTGAGGATCGTGGCCTTTCCGGTCGTGCAATAAAATAGAGTTTTTGCAAAAGGATTTTGCTAGAAGCTTATGTGCAGTAAAGGGACAATTTGCACCTAATGTTATTGTCTATATAAAAAATGAATAATTGCCCACCGGATTATATATTATAGATAATAATAAAGGCTCTGGTTTAATACTCCGTTGATATTTTCAGTTTTTTAAGATGAAAGAAGGTCTTTACGGTTTGAGAGAATTTTGTTCGGTTTTCGGATCGGCTCCCTTCCCTTGGGAAATGTCTGGGGATGGGACTTGACAAAGGATGTAATTGTCATAGTTGGACTGAACTAGAGCCTTAAAATATTAACGTTTTCGGTTAGAGTTTCCCACTAAAATGCGTGACTCTTATTCTTCTTTTTGGCCTTTTTTCAGGGTTATGACCTCGCTCAAGCGGAGACATGCCGTTACATTATCAGGAACTTGAGGAAATATAGGAAAAACTGAAAATATACCATCAAAATTATATAAATATTTAAGGCACAGGGAAGTGAAGAATATAAGAAAGATATAGGCGGGAATTAAATACAAACGACTAGAACAAATGGATCAATGATCTAAAAATAAGATCGAATAGTCACGTGCAAATTGATGTATGCGTTTTTTTATGAATATCTCTTGGTGCTGCATCATAAATAGATAGCTATAATTTCCCGATCTGTGAACTTGGGCCTGTCATTGTTGCTGAGCCGTTAACATTAAACTGGAGCTCCGATTCATATCTTTCACATACATAGTCATAAATTTTTACTAACTTATAAACTGGTTATGAATGCCCGCATCCAAATAAGACGGTAATATATAAAGACTTACATAAGCTTCAAACATTTTTTCTCAACAAATTAAACTTGTTTTGTTAGTTTATTCTCATCCTTTAATCTCTGAGGGCCTAATTCCCCGATGCTCTGCATCGTAATTGAAAATTGTTTCGGATCATACCTCGTGTGCTTGCACCGAGGTTGTTGATTAACAAATAATAATTATATTTTAATCTCTGGGAGACGAACTAACAAGAAAATTATTAAATTTTTAAAATGGTGAATCATGAACACAAAAACCTCTTTTATGCAAGATAATTTTAAACGACGTAAGTCATTTAATCCTTTTAGGCTTTCATATGGGCTGTTGGCTTTAATACTTATGGGTTGGTTTTCCGTTTTTACAATGGCAGCCCAAGAACTAAAGCAGGACTATCCCATTAAACCGATTCCTTTTACGAAAGTCCATATTAATGATAATTTTTGGCAACCAAGATTGGAAATTAATCGCGAAGTTACCATTCCTTATACGTTTGAAAAAAGTGAGGAAACCGGAAGAATCAATAATTTTGAAAGGGCCGGTGGCCTGGAAGAAGGGGAATTCGAAGGAACATTTTTTAACGATTCCGATGTCTATAAGATTATAGAAGGCGCAAGTTACTCTTTGCAAGTCCATCCCGATGAAAAACTAAAAAAGTATTTGGACGATTTAATCTTTAAAATTGCCGCAGCGCAGGAGGACGATGGCTATTTATATACCAATAGAACCATAGACCCCTCCAAAGCTGCGGATAAGGCTGGAAACGAAAGGTGGACCGATTTGGGGACCTATCATGAACTATACAATGTTGGCCATTTGTACGAAGCTGCTGTGGCATATTACGAGGCTACGGGAGAACGGAACCTTTTGAACGTAGCAATTAAAAATGCCGATCTAGTGACAAGTGTTTTTGGACCAGGCAAAAATATGGGTGTCCCAGGACATGAGGAAATTGAAATTGGCCTGGTAAAACTCTATCGTGTAACTGGAGAAGAAAAATATTTAGACCTTGCAAAATTTTTCATTGATCAAAGAGGCAACGCCGAGGGCCATAAATTGTATGGGACCTATTCACAGGACCAAGAGCCTTTTGTGCAACAGGAAAAAGCAGTGGGACATGCTGTACGTGCGGGGTATTTATATTCGGGAGTTGCCGATGTTGCTGCGATTACCGGTACCCACGAATATGATAGGCCATTAAATGAGATTTGGGACAACATCGTGGGCACCAAAATGTATCTTACTGGAGGAATAGGTGCGGAACCGGAATATGAAGGTTTTGGACCAGATTATGATCTTCCCAATTCAACGGCATATACAGAAACATGTGCAGCTGTTTCAATGATGTTCTGGAACCATCGACTATTCCTTTTGGAAGGCGATGTCAAATATATGGATGTATTTGAAAGAATATTATATAACGGATTTCTCGCAGGTGTTTCATTGCAGGGTGACACTTTCTTTTACTCAAATCCTTTAGAAAGGGATGTCATTCCTAACCAAGAGGGGACGGGACGTTCACCTTGGTTCAATACTTCTTGTTGTCCAGTCAATGTGGTTCGGGTAATGCCTTCTGTCCCAGGATATATATACGCAGTAAAAGAAGACGTAGTATATGTGAATCTTTTTATGGGCAATGAGGCCGAATTGGATGTTAATGGTGAAAAATTGATGATTAATCAGAAAACAAATTATCCTTGGGACGGTGCCGTGAAATTTACTTTTAATAATAAATCGGGAGCTACTGCCGAACTTAAGATAAGGGTCCCGGGTTGGGTTCGTGGTGAAGTGTTACCTGGAAATCTATATAGCTATGTTGATAACAAGAATCTCGATGTAAACCTTTCAGTAAATGGAAAAAAGCAGAAAGTAACAATTTCCAATGGCTATATTACCTTGGATAAAAAAGCTTGGAAAAAAGGGGACAGTATCGAATTGAATTTTGAAATGGAGGTACGGAAGGTGATTGCCAATAATAAAGTCACAGCCGACAAGGGTAAAATTGCTATTGAAAGAGGTCCATTGGTATATTGCGCCGAGGAAGTTGACAATGCTGATGGAGTACTAGGTATGGAGCTTCCCAAACAAGGCGTTTTGAATTATTCCTTCGATAAGAACCTACTTGGTGGCATAGGAGAAATTAAGGGAAAGGCAAAGCTAGGCTCAAAAACGAAGTCCTTCACAGCTATACCTTATTTTGCATGGGCACATAGGGGAATGGGAGAAATGGCCGTTTGGATTAATTCGAAATAGAATTGAAAATTAATATTCAAAACATATAATTTATGAAAAAATATTTTCTATTATCATTTTTGGTCTTTGGATCTGTTAAGAAATAAAGTGACTGAATTATAGGCAGTTATTTTGTTTGACCACAAGGCGAAAAACGCAGGCATAGTTGTAGCTATGACGAGTATTTTCTACGCAGTAGGCAAGCAAAAGAACACGTAGCAACGGGCAGGTTATTTCTATACAGATCCTTTGTTACTTTTTCATGTCAACAAAAGGAGAAGGTAAATAGTAACACTATAATTACTGCTAATAATCCTACCTCCAATTACTTGGAGAATAGGGCTCCTTTAAAGGAAGTTCCTTATTTAGAATTACCTTTGGGAGCCATAAAACCAGAAGGTTAGCTAAAGGAACAATTACAGCTAATGGCTAAAGGAATGACTGGTAACCTCGATGAGATTTACCCGGAAGTAGTTGGATCACGAAACGGATGGCTTGGCGGTGACGGGGATGGCTGGGAACGTGGTCCGTATTGGATAGATGGATTGTTGCCTCTAGCTTATATACTGGACGATGCTGAATTAAAGGCAAAATCTCTGAAATGGGTAGAATGGACTATTAATAACCAAACTGAAGATGGATATATAGGACCTATCCCGTTTGAAAAAGAACCGGAACATGAAGCAAGACTCCAACGTGGAGAGCGAAAGGATTGTTGGCCAAAAATGGTAATGCTCAAGATTTTGCAACAGTATTACAACGCAACAAGTGATCAACGAGTGATCGAAACGCTTACTAAGTATTTTAAATATCAATTAAGAGAACTTCCAAATAGGCCTTTAGACCATCTTACCCTATGGGCAAATCGCAGGGGTGGCGATAATTTGCAGGTGGTTTATTGGCTATATAATATTATGGGAGATAAATTTTTGTTAGACCTTGGAGATATAATTCAAGTACAGACATTTCCTTGGACAACTATTTTTTTGAATCAAGAAAACTATAATGACCCAAAAGAGGTATGGTACTATGATAAAATAAAGAGATATCCTTTTGATTCCACTGAAATCAATACACTGACTGTTTCAAAAATTGGAGGACTTCATACCGTGAATTTTGCCCAAGGTTTAAAGGAACCCATTGTAGCTTACCAAAGAGATCCTGATCAAAAACATATTGATGCTGTTAAAAAAGCACTTAAGGACATGAAGAAATATCATGGACAGGCACAAGGAATGTATGGTGGCGATGAGCCACTTCACGGTCCCAATCCTGTTCAGGGAATCGAGTTTTGTTCCATAAGTGAGGAAATGTTTTCCTTGGAAACCATGATAAAAATTACTGGAGACATGGAATTTGCAGATCTATTGGAAAAGATTACTTATAATGCATTGCCTACACAGGCTTCTGACGATTACAATTCCCGACAATATTTTCAGGCGGCAAACCAAATTGAAATTAGTGATCGCATGGATGTTTCCTTCCAGAGCAATGGTCATAAACATACCGATTTTGTCTTCGGAACCTTATCGGGTTATCCTTGCTTTACGACCAATATGCATCAATCGTGGCCCAAATTTGTGCAAAACTTGTTTTATGCCACTCCCGATGGTGGGGTTGCTGCTCTACAATATGCGCCAAGCATGGTAGAAATGTTGGTTGCGGATAGTGTAAATTTAAAAATAAGGGAAACTACAGGATTCCCATTTAGAGAAACGGTAAATTTTGATTTTGAATTGGTAAAAGAAGCTTCTTTTCCTTTACGCATTCCGGCTTGGTCGTGTGGGGCGTCGATAAAAGTAAATGGTCAATTGGTTGAGGCAAAAGTAAAAAATCAAGTAGCTATTATAGATAGGGAATGGAAAAATGGAGACAAAATAACTCTAAATCTTCCCATGAAAATCACGACTTCAAAATGGTATGCCTTTTCTACGGCAATTGAACGGGGCCTTTAGTGTATGTACTTAAAATTGAGGGGGAGGAAAAAACAAAGGATAGAAGTGATGGGTATAGAAAATTTACTGAAATCTATCCTAAAGATCCTTGGAATTATGGACTTATCCAAAAAGAACTTGACCAAATTCCAAATTCAGTTGAGGTTGTGGAAAATTCATGGGATGGGCAATATCCTTGGAATTTAACCAATGTTCCAATAATGTTGAAGATGAAAGGTTATCGAATTCCTGAATGGATAGCTGATAATGGCACTCCATATTTCCCTATTTTTTGGGGTACTTATTCTGGCGAAGTAGCTGAAAATATTCAAGAAATTACCTTGGTTCCCTATGGATGTTCAACTTTAAGAATTTCGCAATTTCCAACAATTAATCTAAAAGCCGAGTAAAATGAAAAATAAGTGTTTCCTAAATGGGATAGTACTGCTGTTATTTTCCTTAATGCTTTTTTCCTGTGGGGAAAGTTCTTTCAATAATAAAGTTCAGGATTTGGAAGCAAAGGGAGGGCAATTGCAAGCTGTTCTTTTTAATGAGGTAAGCCTGGAAGATAATTTTTGGAAACCTCGATTAAGGATTCAGGCAGATACCTTGGTCCCCTTTGCATTGGACAAAACGATTCCGGCAGTTGAGAATCTGGAAAAAGCTGCAAATTATCTAAAAGGAGATACTACAGATTTGCCTTTTCCCCATCGCTATATCTCATCGGATTTATATAAAGTAATGGAAGGGGCTTCACTTTCTTTAATGGAAAATCCCAATGCTGCCTTAGAAAAACGACTCGATGGTATTATAGATATTATTGGCGAAGCACAACAGGAGGATGGCTATTTATACGTTGCTCACATTACCGGTGTTTCCAAGAACCATGATCATTGGGGTGGAGGAGGAATGGGAGATAAACCCTATTCATTTGTCCTCCATAGTCACGAACTTTACAATATGGGGCATATGTACGAAGCTGCTATCGCATATTATAGATCAACTGGCAAAGATAAATGGCTTAAAATAGCTGAGAAAAATGCGCAGCATATTAACAAAGTGTTTTTTGAAGGGGATCCAAATTACAACGATGGAAAACCTGTTAATCAAGCTCCGGGACATCAAGAGCTGGAATTGGCATTGGTAAAATTATACTACGTCACAGGTAAGCAGTTGTATTTGGAAATGGCCAAAAAGTTTCTGGATATGAGAGGAAGAACTTTTGTGCCAAATGGAGAAGGCGTTATGTCTAAGACTTATGCTCAACAGCATTTGCCGGTAGAAGAACAAACCACTGCCGTAGGACATGCCGTTAGGGCCGCCTATATGTATGCAGCAATGGCAGATGTAGGAGCGATTACAGGTTCTGAAAAATATGATAAAGCTTTAGATGGTATTTGGCACAACATAGTTGATACTAAAATGCACATTACTGGAGGGCTTGGAGCTGTACATGGAATCGAAGGTTTTGGAGGAGAATATGAGCTACCAAATGAAGAAGCCTATAATGAGACATGTGCCGCTGTGGGCAACGTACTTTTTAACCATAGATTGTTTTTGGAGCACAAAGACGCCAAGTATATGGATGTTGCCGAAGTGGCTTTATTCAACAATTCCTTGGCCGGAATGAATTTAAACGGCAACCGATTCTTTTATGTAAATCCTTTGGAATCAGATGGTGTTAGCCCTTTCAATCAAGGAAAACCTCTGGCCGTTCCCCTTGGTTTGATACCGCCTGTTGCCCTTCTAATCTGGCGAGATTATTACCTCAGGTAAGTGGAATGATGTACGCCCATACGGACACTGAAATTTATGTTACTTTATATGCTAGCAGCCATACCGAGGTGGGGTTACAAAATGGTAAAGTAAATATCCATCAGAAATCAAATTACCCTTTTGATGGGAACATCAAGATAAAATTAAATCCAATAAAGGATCAAAAATTCACTTTAAACCTAAGAATCCCTACGTGGTCTGGAGCTCAATTTGTCCCTGGAGCCCTTTATCATTATACAGAACCAATCA
>JBDNGW010000477.1:0-3071 GCA_041689735.1 Leeuwenhoekiella sp.
TGGAACCTCATCTATACTGATCAGCCCGATTTTCAGACCTTTTTTCAATTGCATGGCGTTGATACCATTATCAATGATCAAGGTTTTGACATCCGTATTCCAGAAGAACTGAAACATACTGAGAAAAAATATGACTGCAGCAGCTTTGTGGGTGGTCTGGGTACGCAGAATTTTCTGGAACGCACCCAGTTTATTAACACCATTGCAAATAAAACCAATTTTAAATGGTGGGGATAATGGTGGAGTTATGGCAGCGATGGCCGAAAATTAAAGGATTTTCCCGCTTTGGACACATCGTATCAAGGCTATACCAGCGGACTTGAAATGTACCAAACTTTTGTGGACAGTAAAATCTCACTGAACGATTATGTGGATACTGCCAATGGTATAGGTTTTAATCAGCGCATGTTTGAAGTTATGGGCGTAGGCGGTTTTCTACTCACCCGCTGGGCACCCAATTTTGAAAAGACCTTTCCCGCGGGTATTTTTGTAACCTATACTGATGAAAAAGATTGTTTGGAAAAAATAGCACATTATTTGGAAAATGATCAGGAAAGGGAAGAAATTGCCGCCGCCGCGAAAAAATTCATTGCACAGAGCTATGATTATAAACGTATTGCAAAGTCTTTTTCGCAGGATTTAAATAAAAGATTACCTAAAAAAAACTTGAGGTATGATTGATATATAGGTTCTACGAATCTTTATCGTTTTAGCTTTTTGGAAAAATATTTTTGAAGAATACTAACTTTTTTTGAAGTATTAAAGTACCTGTTTCCCAAAAAACGACCAGAATAAAAAAGACCCTTGGCCGTATCTATTATAAAACCGTTGAGCCGAATGTCCTTTAAATTTTTTGTCGCAGCCCGAAAATTGTCTTTGGCACTATTATAATCTTTAAAGGCTCGGTAACTGGGAAAGTTTTGGCCAAAAATAACGTTTTCCCATTTCCTTCTTTTTAAGGTTATATCATTACTTTGCTGGGTTGCCGTAAAACTATTGGGATGGTAGTTGCGCCTTGCCCGGAGCTCAGGAAAATACTTGATCTTGCCGTAACGCGTAGCAAGTAACTGTATGGTATAATCTGCACTATAAATCTCCCAGAACCATTCTGGAAATTCACCGATGAGATGATTTCTAAAGATTAGGGAACTTGTTTGTATAAACCAGCCTTCGGTCACATCTTCATGATAAAATACGGTTTTTTCATTTTTAAAATTGGGGAACCGTGAACTGGAGAACGTGATCTTGCCATTTGTATAACACAAGAGCATCTCATGAAAACTAAGGACGAAATCCTTGTTTTCTTCAAGAAAATCAACCTGTTTTTGCAATTTATCAGTACTTATCCAACTATCATCCCCGTCAAGCATGGCAATATATTTTCCGCGGCAGGCATAAATATTGGTAATATTGTTGATCCTACCGGGAACACAATCGTAATCACGCGGATGCAGGATAAGCTGAATTTTATTGGGATAGTTTTCTTGATACGCTTTGATGATTTCCTGAGTGCCGTCATTGGAAAAGTCGTCACCAATAATGATTTCGTATTCAAAATCCACTTCCTGCATAAGTACACTCTCAATGGCGTCCGCAATAAAATCCTTATGATTATACGTGATTATAGAAACACTTACCAAAGGATTTTTACTCAACTCCTGCGGAACGGCCTCATTCACAGAAAGCAAATTTATGGGCATTTGCCATTACTGGGTTTTCTATGGAACCTGATTTCAACGAATCCGACCCCTTTTTCATTTTTGAGGCAGGAACAATGCGAAAATCGAAAGAAACCCTTGTTTTTCCAGTTGTATTGGGAAAGGCACCATGACTGAGACCGGCGCCATTAAACTGAACACACTGCCCCACATTTAAATCTACAGGTTTATAATCGCCTGCGTCTTCATGCTGCTCGATCCAGATAGAATTGCTGTCATACGTAGCGGTTTGCGGGAGCCAGTAATTGACCTCATCGGAACTGTGTCCGTAATCACTATCCTTATGAAAACGCGTTTCCCCTATAATATCCTTAAACAGGATGCGGTGCGAGGGTTTGCTTTGATAATAAATAGGCTCCTCATAAGTAGGGCGGATGACCTCTTTTATAAAACGGCGATACAGGTCGTAAAAACGGGAGCCTTCCTCCCCGTCCAACTTTTCGTACATTTTTTTGAACACTGGCGTCTGCTCCATATTCTTATAAAAGGAATTGGCGCTACCGCTTGAAGTGTTTTCGCTGCTGAGGGCATCAAGTTCGGCGATTCCCAGAAAATCTGCGATGATCTGGTGAAAGGGAAAATATTCTTTATCAAAATCAATGATCTCGTTCTTACCGGTCTGTTGTTTCGTTTTTTCCATACTATTGTTTTTTTAATCCTCCCAAATGGCATATCCTATGCCCGTGGCACCAAAGCCGTTGCCATTGTAAAAAAGATAGCGTTTATTTCGATTGCTAAGTATGCAGGGGTAGGTCTGCATGGTGCTGTCCCAGCCGGTTTTACTGTAGCTGATCCCCACTTTTTCATCTTTGCGATCCCAATGCACGGCATCTTTGGATTGCGCGTGACCCAATCGATAAGCTCCCTTACCGTCCCTAAAATCACGGCTGCCACGGTAGGCATAATACATGTGATAAATCCCATTTTCTTTGAATACCGTGGCGCGGGCATTCGCTTCCTCAGCACTTTTTGGCATGATGCAGGTTATATTGTCCCGCTGCCAATCCAATCCGTTTTCTGAATGGGCATATTTAATGATATAGAGCGGTTCCACTTTACCATCTATGGTGATGAATCCAGTACTGCTGGCATACCACATGTGCCAGTTTTCAGGGCTTTCGCGCATGATCCACGGGGAAGCGGTAAAATAAGGTTCCAGCCGGTTGCGATCTACCAAAGCACCGGGAAACGGACGCGTAAAAGTAATTCCACCGTCATCACTGATCGCAAGGCCTATCGCATTGCGGTAAGGCACGGAGACACTGGGGTTCCAACCTACGTAATAGAGATATATTTTTCCTTCTACCTGCACGGTGCAACAGGGCATGATCCCGCCATCATCAAAAGTCCCCA
>JBDNGW010000478.1:0-2249 GCA_041689735.1 Leeuwenhoekiella sp.
ATGTAGCTTATTAATGATTTTCAAGCTTTTCCCCACTTTCGTAAAAGCATCAATGGCTTGATCCAATTGTTTTTTGGTGTGAGCAGCAGAGAGTTGAACCCTTATACGGGCTTTTCCTTTTGGCACCACGGGGAAAAAGAAACCTATTACATAAATGCCTTCCTCCAGCAGTGCATCAGCCATATTCTGTGAAAGCTGTGCGTCATAAAGCATGACCGGTACGATTGCAGAATCGCCATCTATAATGTCAAAACCAGCTTCTTTGATACCTTTTTTAAAGTAATTTGTGTTTTCTTCAAGAGTGTCGCGCAGTTCTGTGCTTTTGCCCAATATCTCAAAAACCTTAATAGATGCGCCTACTATGGCTGGTGCCAAGGAGTTGGAAAAAAGGTAGGGTCGCGAGCGCTGGCGCAACAGTTCAATTATTTCTTTCTTACCAGTGGTATAACCGCCCATTGCACCACCCAGGGCTTTCCCAAGGGTGCCGGTAATTATATCTATTCTTCCCAGAACTCCTTTTTCCTCAAGTGTTCCTATACCTTTTTTGCCAATAAAACCAGTCGCATGGCATTCATCTATCATGACCATGGCATCGTATTTATCAGCAAGGTCGCAGATTTTGTCAAGTGGTGCAACGAGACCGTCCATTGAGAAAACGCCATCGGTGACCACAATTTTAAAACGTGCGCCATCTTCATTTGCTTTTTTGAGTTGCTTTTCAAGATCTTCCATATTGCTGTTCTCATAACGGTAGCGCATGGCCTTGCACAGGCGCACCCCGTCAATAATGGAAGCGTGGTTGAGACTATCTGAAATAATGGCATCCTCTTTGGTAAGAAGCGGTTCAAAAACACCACCATTGGCATCAAAAGCGGCCGCATAGAGAATAGTGTCCTCGGTACCATAAAAACTTGCTATGGTTTCTTCCAGTTTTTTGTGAATATCCTGCGTACCGCATATAAAGCGTACCGAACTCATACCAAAACCATGCGAATCAAGCGTGTCCTTTGCGGCTTGAATGACCTCGGGGTGGGAAGAAAGCCCCAAGTAGTTGTTCGAGCAAAAATTCAGCACCTCCTTGCCAGAGTCCAATTTTATGGTAGCTCCTTGAGGTGAGGTAATGATGCGTTCTTTTTTGAAAAGGCCTTCATCCTTGATATTCTGGATTTCTTCTTGTAGGTGTTCTTTTATTTTTCCGTACATGGATTGTGTTTTTTACAAAGGTAAAATAAGGATTGGTTCAAAAATGACTTATAACATTTAGTTTCGCACCTAATTTAAGCTACTGATTTACTGTTATTTGCTGGATTTGGCGGATTGTTCAAAAAAGATAAAGATTCGCTGTGAAGCACCAGCCTTCTTGCAATTGTGTTGATAAGATGCTCTACCAACAAACCCAAAACCTTTAAAATCTTCACGTTTGCCAACAAAAGCTTTTATTGAGCTTATGTTTGATATAATCCTGTTTAATGTCCCTGAAGATGCCCCAATAATGGTCTGTTAGGCTTCCGTCCTGTGCATTAAGCTTATCAATAAAAGTCTTGAGGTCTTGGAAAAATTCAAAAGTCCAAGGTGTTTGACGAGAAATCCCGGTTGCCTCCAAGTACCTCTAAAAAAGCTTTTCACTTCTTGGACCTTGAAGATAACTTCGTTCTGTAGCATCTTTGTATTTTCTTGTTTTGCACTTTAAAAACAGTTGAAAACCAATTTAATGGCAAGGTCTGCATTCTACATTTTTCTTTATTTCACTTCGGGACATTAGTGTTTACAGGGTGCAAAACTTGAGTATATCATTAGCTACATCGTTTCAGTTAAAATTCTTTATATTTGGAATTGCATTTCAATTTTAACAATAAAACATTTATGAAAATTCACAAACTACCTATTCAATATATTGACTCTTCTTTTATTAACCACTGCCTGCAATCAAAAATAAGGTAATGGAGAAGGCAAAATAGCAGAGACCAACACGGATCAACTCTGTGCCCCGACCTATACTCTGATCATAAACAACCCATACTTCAGCCTATGGCGACGGGCTTAATGGACGACCAATTAAGCACTGGACGGTTGAGGATCAATGCCTTCTGAGAATATTTAAAGTAGATGATACATACTATCGTTTTCTGGGATCTGTGCCTAAAAGCTTTGTGACCCTATTGCCCGTTACGGATGAGGAGAACTATGAAGTGGCCTACACCGATATCCAACCCACCATGACTGGGATAACGAGAGTTTTAATGTTTAGG
>JBDNGW010000479.1:0-3996 GCA_041689735.1 Leeuwenhoekiella sp.
CCATTTCTATGGGTTCTTTTGCCCAGCAACTGCGTTGAAAATACTCGCCATAGCTACGGCTATGTCTGCGTTTTTCGCCTTGTTGATGAACAAAATAACTGCCTATAATTCGGTCACTTTATTTCTGAACAGATCCTAAGAATTATCTGAAGTGCCGCGGTTGTATGGTTACCATCGGAATCTATGGCAAAAACAGTGGTACTGTATTCGTTTTCAGTAAGACCAGATTTGATCCCAAATTCAAGCGATCCCAATTGTGGATCAATCGGTAGGATAAGCCATTCTGATGAATTGGGGTCATCGGATAATGTGAACGTAGGGTTCCCGCTTGTCGCGGAAAGGATCACACTCTGAGAGGCAATCTCCTCTCCCACATTTCCTTCAAAGGATATTGACTCTGTATCAAATGCAAGGGAGAGTTCTTCCACTTCAACTTCAGCCGAGAAAGAATCAAAACGAGATGTAAAAGTACTACCGTTACGATGTGTAGTAAAGATACCGGCAAAACCGACACCCGCTAGGTCGCTATTCAGTGTTCTACCTGCTAAATACGCCTGGGGAAGGCTTAGCGCAGCAAAACCACTTTTAGTTACTTGAATAAACGCTGCCTCATTGATCGCGTAGTAGGCCGTTATCGTATTTGCCACTGGATCTATCACCATCCTCAGCTTTACGTTTTGACCGGCAAGCGGAACATTATCCACTTGTATCTGATCTGACGTTGCAGCGCCGTTGACGGATACACCACCTAATTCTTTACGCAGTTCTATACTATTTGTCTGAACGTCAAGCTTTACAAAGTTATCTTCATCGATACCAAACCAGATCCCAGCTTGAGCAGAACCTGCGCCTATGTTGACATTGAGCAAACTGGTCTCAATGGTAAGTGGGGTATTGATATTTTTAAAACCGATACCAAGTGTGTTAACTTGATTGTTATTGTTGCTGCTTTCTGGAGGGTTTAAATAACTGATACCTGCTTGTGAAACCAGTTCCAGACCACCGTTGTTCAAATTGATCAATGAAGGCTCATACCCGTTAACATCTGGATTAGAAACTGGAAGATCTCCTGTTCTTCTGGCCTCAGAATGCTCCATTACGGCAGTAAAGCCAGTTCCAATTCCGTTTGTATCTAAAAGTGTGTTCGATACCGATCCAGAAAAATCCAGTAAAATTGGCAGATTTACCACGATGTCCTCACAGACCAGCGTGCTCAACGGTGAACATATCTCATCGGGTTGAGTTTGAACCTTAGCCAGTGGATTTAGCGTAGCTGAGGGTTCACTAGCTTTTGATATAGTAGAAGAGACAGCATTTGTTTTTTCAGTAGAAAGGATTCCAGATACTGTGCCGGCATTCAAACTCGACGCGTTTGTAAATGATATCAAACTAAGGAATAAAACACCTAAAATGGCCACCTGCACCAGGGGCCTAAAACCAGATTTCAAATTGGCGTAAATTTGTTTCATGATAGTGCGTATTTAAACGAATTACAATTAATCAAAGGGGTTATTGGTAACTATTTTCTTTTAAAATTAAACATGCCTATGGCCCTACAGTGTTCATTAATAGAACATCATGACAACTATTTGCCAATAAGATTAATTAGTTTGAAAAATTCGTTTTGAGCTTAGGTGTTAGGAGACCATTCAAAACGATTGTCGTTAGTTGGATAATGACGAGTACTAAATTATATAAATATATAAGCTAAAAAGGAAGTGGTACAAGGTTTTCGATGAGACGTTTTTCAACTCAGTAGACTTTAGGCGTAAAGCCTTATGAATGTTGAGGAAAACCCTAGAAAAAGAATTTTGACAAAAAGAACATAGAAAAATTATATGTAGGAATTTTTTTACAAAATTCACATTAAAAGTTAATTTTAAGTTAATTTCATCGTAAGGCAATTTTGGGTTTTTGGGGCTCAAGGATTCAAAAACGGCAGGTAAGAGAAATACTAGAAATTGTAGAAATTTTACACATCCTTTTTTGGCATAGCATCTTTACTCTTTACCATTTTATCTATAACAAAATGGTTTTTAATTTTTGAATTAACTATGGCTAAATCACATTGCATGATTGCACAATCAGCATTCTACAATATAAAGTGGTCTAAAATCAACTTCGAATCTACGCAAAAGCCTAATTTCAGATAAAATTATATATGCCTTTAGGCGAAGTAAGTAATCCTTAATAAATTCATTTTCAGAACAATAATGAGCATATTATCCTTTCAAGAAATTCCCTAAAACAGTGATATATATCACAAAATCGCACTTAATTTAATTTTTTCTTCATTTGTAACTTCGAAAGAATATTCCTATTAATTAAAATTAAAACTTTAACTCATTAATTATGCTTTTGGTAAATATTCTTGAAATATTTAAAATAACTTTAGCAAACTAAAAATCTAAGTAAATAATCCTCGGGGCAAGCCCACGAGGCATTTAGAGGAATTTTTTTTTGATTGATGAAAACCATCCGTTTTCAAACTTTCCTCAAAAACGCGAGGCAAGCCTCGGGGAATTAAAACCAATAGAGATTAAAACCAATTCTTATGAAAGAAAAGTACTTCGACTTAGAATGCGTAAAAATCAGGCCCCGCGGCATGTTGGGGCTCAAGTCTTTGATCACATTAATTATGAGCACGGCCATCCTTCTACTGGGATTGCCAAATGTCTATGCCCAAAAAACGCAGAAATTTCCTGGGGAGACCATCATCTGCCCTGCGGGTCCAGATGATATGTTCACTCAGGTAAACATTTCCAAAAAACCATCCGCGGATTTCCAGCGCAGCCTTGAAAACGCTGCCACGGCAGAATTCGTCATTACTTTTGGCCCCGGGGCACAGGCAAATCCAGGATCTATGGAGGCCTTTCAGTTTGCCCTTGATATCTGGGCCACACAGATCGTATCTGCGATCCCTATTAAAGTATATGCAGAGTTTGCCGATCTAGGTGCAGGCGTTCTTGCATCATCCGGCCCTTCATATAATGTATCCAACTTTCCCGGTGCCCCAGAACAGGATGTGCTTTACCCGGCGGCTTTGGCCAATTCCATCACAGGAGAAATATTGTTTCCAGATGAAAATTATGACTTTGTCGTAAACCTTGGCAATGGCATCCCTTGGTACTATGGAACCGATGGGAATACCCCCGCTGGTCTATATGACTTCGTCACAGTAGCGCTGCACGAAGCTGGTCACGGTCTTGGTTTTACCACCGTACGTAGCTATAATGCCGGTACCGCTTCTTTACGTTCCCAAGGAAATCCTTCTGTTTTTGGGCTATTTATGGAACTAGGGGACGGCACTCCTCTACTTGACCTGTTAGATCCTTCTACCGAACTGGGTGATGCCTTTACGGGTGGCGATCTTTATATGGGAGGTGCCTTTGGGTTGCCGCCCTTGCTGGCGAAAGGCCAGAACTTTATGCGCCTTCAACTTGGCAGGGAGGTTCTAGCCTTGCGCATTGGGATGAGGCTGCTTTTCCGGCAGGGGACCCCAACTCTTTAATGAGCCCTCAAGTGGGGTCTGCCGAATCTAACTTTGATATTGGCGACATTACCCGATGCCTTTTTAAAGATATGGGCTGGATTATCAATGATGCAGATGCGCCGCCACTGGTTGCCACTCCAAAATCGCTGACCGAAGAACTTTTTGTAGGTGATACCCTGAGCCGTACCATTGAAATATCAAATATCTCAGATAATGCTATTGACGTTAGTGTAAGCACTAACGCAGATGCTGCTGTAATAGCTTCCTTTGATCCTGCTAACTTTACGATCGCTTCCGCGGGAACGGACAGTTTTAAAGTAAACCTGAATGCTTCGGGACTTATAAAAGGAGTTTATAATGATACTCAAGTTTCGCACCCTTTAAAGACTGATGTTTCGAGGATTTAAAAAAGAAAAAATGTAGCATATAAACCTTGCCAATGGCTTGGTTTTCAAGTATTTTTAAAGTGAAAACAAGAAAATACAAATATGCTACAAAACAAA
>JBDNGW010000480.1:0-2868 GCA_041689735.1 Leeuwenhoekiella sp.
AAGAGCCAATTGGTCGCCCACGACAGGTATACATTGGGGAGACGCTACGCCCATACAAGAAAATAGAGGAAAGATAAAGTAAGGTTTTCATAATATAACGGACTTTCAATCAGCTTTTGAAAGTCCGTTTTTTAATATCTATTGGGTTTAATTCCCCGAGGCTTGCCTCGCGTTTTTGAGGAAAGTTTGAAAACGGATGGTTTTCATCAATCAAAAAAAAATTCCTCTAAATGCCTCGTGGGCTTGCCCCGAGGATTATTTACTTTATATAGGCTATAAAACAAGCTGTTTTCTGCTATAAATGCTTCGTTTTTATGCTTTTGTGGTGAATTAATGCCGCATTAACGGTGATTTCGAAACTTCTAAAGTTATCAGATTTTACTTGGATAGTCGCATCCAGACTAATTCAGAATTATAAAACATATCTGATCAAGCTGAAAATAAAAGATTAAACTTCCCGGCCGTTTTTTTCTATTAATAAGCCGTTTTCAGTTCTTTATTGGTGATTTATGCAGTTTTAATGGTAATTTCGATGACGCTGCAATTTTCGGATTAAACCCGCGATAAACTGCATCTAGACTATTTTAGAATAAGAAAACATCCATAATCCAGTTGAACATAATAGAGGAAATTTCCCGACCATTTTTTGCTATTAATAAGTCGTTTTTAATCCTATAATAGTGATTTTATGCTGCTTTAATAGCAATTTACAAGCTGCTGAAATCTTCAGATTATAGGCCAGCCAAAGCGCTTCGAAATTCTTTAACACTAATAAAACATATCTGATCAAGCTGAACATAAAAGACGAAACTTCCAGATTGCGTGCCGTTGTGCTGGGAACTGCAAAAAGCGCGGGTGGCATTCCACCGCTAGAGGAAGCTTACGATCCCAAATCACGGTTGCACATTGAAGCGGGAACTTACCCCAAAGAAGCAGCTATGATCAAGGAAATAAATGCTGTTACCGCTATTTTTGAGCGCTACGCAATACAGGTGTTTCGGCCCAAATTACTGACAGATTACAATCAGATTTTTACACGTGACATTGGTTTTGTGATCGATGATTATTTTGTAAAAGCAAATATTCTTCCAGACCGCGAGCGGGAGCTGGATGTCATAAAACATGTGATTGACCAGATAGATCCAGACAAAGTTATCCGTTTTCCGGAGGAAGCTCATATAGAGGGCGGCGATGTAATGCCCTACGGGGATTATCTTTTTGTGGGTACGTATCGCGAAGAAGATTATCCCGATTATATCATTGCCCGTACTAATATGCAGGCCGTTAAATGTCTTGAAAAAGCTTTTCCAGATAAAAAGGTAATGTCCTTTAACCTACGGAAATCCAACACAGACGCTTATGCCAATGCGCTGCATTTGGATTGTTGTTTTCAGCCGGTGGGTAATGGGAAAGCTATTTTGCACAAAAATGGCTTTCTTATAGCAGAAGAATATGAATGGCTGGTCAATTTCTTCGGAAAAGAAAACATTTTTGAGATTACGGCCGAAGAAATGTTCAACATGAACTCCAACGTGTTTTCAATTTCGCCCAAAGTGGTGGTTTCCGAAAATGGCTTTACACGTCTCAATAATTGGTTGCGAAGTAATGGCATCACCGTAGAAGAAGTGCCTTACGCCGAAATAGCAAAACAAGAAGGACTGTTGCGCTGTAGTACGCTGCCGCTGGTGCGGGAGTAAACAATGTAGGGGCACCTAAGTGTCTGCTCAGACCGCCCAAACCGCCCAAATACTGCCCAAACACGCCACCACAGGAACCCATACCATTAAAAAATCACACACCACTGGACGGAACCGTTATCACTGAACGAATCGTCACCAATTGGGTGGACGCAACAATTGGGTGAATACGTTTTATTGGCTGAACGAATAGGTTCTTCCCAACATCGAGTGGTGCAATGGTTTAAACAATGACAACGAACGAATATATCCGTAGGGTAAAATAATCAGATCAAGGTAAAAAATGATTCCATAGCCGTAATTACGTAATCATTTTTTAACAAGGAGATCCCTCAAAAGATATCTTGCATTATACGTTGGCTTACGTTTAACTTAACACTAAAATTATATTGATCGTTAAAAGCTTTTTCACACTATTTACAGTGCTTTAATATTTTTGGTTCTTTCATTTACAGAGTTCTAGGATTTTGATCATCCAGCTAGCAAAGTCTGTTTATAAACTTATATAAATTACTATATACGTACTAAGTGCAAATATGAATTTCAATTTACATTCTTAATTGCTGATTTTTCAGTCTTTTTTATTGGCCATAATCATTGTAAAAAGACCAACGGAATTAAGGGCCAGTCCAAGGATTATGAAGGAATTGGCGTCTATTTGTGAATTGGTGAATTTTATCCCTATTCCAATTCCGAGAACAAAAAGTCCAGCGATAAGTATTCCTATTCCTATTCCTATTCGTTTTGTGAACATTGAATTATTTTTAAAATTCCTGCATTACATGTTAGATACTCTTTCAACAGTAGTTCTTTTATCCAATCTATGATTTTCAAATACTTCTAAACCAGTTTTTGAAAAACCGATCAATCCTATGCCGAAAATTATCATACCAAATGACAACTGCTGAATTTTTTCATTCTCTGAGATGAAGTATCCAAAGATTCCAAAGGCGATCTCAAATACGCCATATACAGCAATTAAAACCCCTATAATTGTTAATAGTATTACGCGTTTAAATTCTGCAAGGGAAAAATTCCTCTGCACAAATTAGCCTAAAATCTCTATCCATTTCTGCAATCTTCAACTGAGAAAGCACACGACTTAAAGTTTTTTACAATGGACTTGTTACTTGCAGCGTATTTAAATTGTTTAATGTAACTAAATATTATA
>JBDNGW010000481.1:0-11680 GCA_041689735.1 Leeuwenhoekiella sp.
AGGGCAAGTGCTTTCATTTAACCAACTTTGACATTTCGGTCATATGCAAACAGCAAAGTGTCAAAGAATAGGCATTACAGGCATAGCCATCAGAACATAACCACCTGCAAAGCAGGTGGATTTTCAAGATGAATTAAATATATCGAAATCAGGTTTTCAGAAAACAAAGCCTTTTGGATTGGTTCAATAATAAGATATACAGGTTATGCGCAGTTATTTTGTTAGCTAAGAAGGCGAAAAACACAGCCATAGCCGTAGCTAAGGCGAGTATTTTCAACGCAGTTAGCGAGCTAAAGAACAAGTATAAGTGTTTTAGGTTATTTTTGAATCAATCCTTAGTTAAAAAATGGCAGATTCGCCTTAATTTTGGAGACAGGTTTTTTTCCGCGGAAGAAATAAAATACATTCGCAATTTTTCAATTCTCAAAAACAAACAAAAATGGTTACTACAGATCAACTAAAAGATCTAAAACAACGTGTGGAAGACCTCAGCCATTATCTGAGCATAGCGCAAAAACGCATAGAGATACAGAATGAAGAGGAAAAAACCTTTGATCCGCATTTTTGGGACGATCCTAAAAAAGCAGAAGTGATCATGCGTGAAATCCGTGGAAAAAAGAACTGGGTAGAAGATTTTAACAAGTCGAAAACCGGTACCGAAGAGCTTGAGGTATTGCTGGAGTTTCACAAAGAAGGCGAGGCAACCGATGAAGATGTGGAGAAGCATTACGAAAAAACGATCAACCTGATCGAAAAAATGGAGTTCAAGAACATGCTTTCCGAAGAGGGCGATGACCTGAGCGCGGTGTTACAGATAACGGCCGGCGCCGGTGGTACTGAAAGTTGTGACTGGGCCGCGATGCTCATGCGCATGTATCTTATGTGGAGTGAGAAAAACGGCTACAAAGTCAAAGAGCTCAACTATCAGGAAGGCGATGTGGCTGGCATTAAAACCGTAACCTTGGAAATTGATGGCGAGTATGCCTTTGGCTGGTTGAAAAGTGAAAATGGGGTTCACCGTTTGGTGCGCATTTCCCCTTTTGACAGTAATGCAAAGCGCCACACTTCGTTTGCTTCTGTGTATGTATATCCACTGGTGGATGATAGTATTGAGATCGAGATCAACCCGTCAGACATCAACTGGGATTTTGCCCGTTCCAGTGGTGCCGGCGGACAGAATGTGAACAAGGTGGAAACCAAAGCCATTCTTACCCATCACCCTACCGGAATTATCATGCACAACAGTGAAACGCGCTCCCAATTGGAGAACCGCGAAAAAGCCATGAAGATGCTCAAATCACAATTGTATGAGATCGAACTCAAAAAACGCCAGGCCGCCCGTGACGAGATTGAATCGGAAAAGAAAAGTATAGAATGGGGCTCACAGATCCGAAATTATGTCCTTCATCCCTACAAACTGGTCAAAGATGTACGCACCGGTGAAGAATCCGGTAATACCGATGCTATTCTCGATGGAGAAATAGACGCGTTTTTAAAGGCTTTTCTTATGATGACCGGGCAGAAGGAAGAAGAGCAGGGTTTGTAGTGGCCAGTTTTCAGTCGCAGTTTTCAGTTGCAGTGGGCAGTGGCAGTATTCAGTCGCAGTCGGCAGATTTCAGTTGCAGTGGGCAGTCTCAGTTGGCAGTGAGCAGTCTCAATTTTCAGTTGCAGTTTCAGTAGGTAGTTTTTGGTTACAGTTTTCAGTCTCGGTGGACAATTGCAGTGAGCAGTTTCAGTTAACAATTGCAGTTAACACTACTTCTTTTGAGTTAAATGATTCATCCAAAAATTTTGAGTTAATATTATTCTTTCACATCTATTTTCTTTCATCTTTATTCTATTTCTTTCATCTATTCTCTTATCTCTCATCTATATTCTTTTTCTTTTATCTTTCATCTATTCTCTATTTCTCTTATCTTTCATCTTTTCTCTCTTTTCTCTCTTTTCTAACAACTAAAGACCCAAAAACCCATGCTTAAAATATACCACAATCCCCGATGCGCGAAAAGCCGTGAAGGGCTGGCCATTCTAGAAGAATCCGGTAAAGATTTTGAAGTTGTTAAATATCTTGAGAATCCACCTTCCTACATCCAACTTTCAGCTATTATAGGCAAGTTGGGCATTCCGGCCATAGATCTGGTCAGGAAAAACGAGAAGATATGGAAAGAAAACTATAAAGGAAAAGAGATGGATGATCAGGCTATAATACAGGCCATGGTAGACAATCCCAAACTTATAGAAAGACCAATAGTAATTTACAACAATGAAGCCGTTGTAGGCAGACCGCCACAGCGCATCAAGAATTTGTTAGAGGTACTTTAGGTCAACTCTTAAAACCCAACTTCGGGCGCTAGCTTGTCCTTTCCAGCTACTTCGCCTGCCTCCATACCTTCCGGCAGGCTGGTTCCCAAAATAGTTCTGCTGAGCCTGTTGAAGTACTCAATTAGCGGTGCTAAACTCCATTTTTGTCACCTCGTTTCTGAAAAAAATCAGTGCGCCTGCCTACCGGCAAAGGCAGGCCTGCCTACCGGCAAAGGCAAACGATCATTCCAGACTGCATTATCCGAGACGCCCTTTAAAAATTGAAAACTGAGAATTAACAGGAGTTTAACCCGCCCTCGATTAAACCTATACGGTCTCAGGAGTCTAAAAATTAAAGAACCAAAAAAATGACTGTAAAAATTAAATACTTGCTGGCTATGTTGCTAGCATGTACTGCCATTGCCAATTCCTACTCACAAACAGAAAATGATGAATTCATAATAAGCGGTAAGGTTGTAGATAATGAAAGTGGTACACCACTAGAGTATGCAACTATAAGTATTACCAATACCGACGATCCCAGTGATGTTACAGGAGGAATTACAGATCCATCAGGAAATTTTGAAATAAACGCTCCTGCAGGTACTTATGATATAAAAGTTGAATTTATTTCTTTTACTCCGAAAAATTTCAATAGTAGGACTGTTGATAAAAATCTAAATCTTGGCACTGTGATCTTGGCCTTTGCTACAAATAGCTTAAATGAGGTTACCGTTATTGCCGAAACAACGACCGTAGATGTGCGTCTTGATAAAAAAATCTATAATATAGGTAAAGACCTGACCACTGCCGGTGGAACGGTAAGCGATGCGTTGAACAATGTTCCATCTGTTTCCGTAGATGTGGAAGGAGCCATAAGCTTGCGCGGTAATGAGAACGTACGTATTCTGATAAATGGTAAGCCTTCGGCCATGGCCGGTTTTGGCGGTACAGATGTGCTGGGCCAATTACCTGCCAGTGCCATAGAGCGCGTAGAAGTCATCACTTCTCCTTCTGCACGTTATGATGCTGAAGGTACTGCTGGAATTTTAAACATCATTCTACGGAAGAAAGAGACCCTTGGTTTTAATGGATCGTTGAACCTTAATGCAGGGATCCCGGAACGCTACGGAGCTACCGGAACTCTCAACTACCGAACCGATAAATTCAATCTATTCAATACGACCGGATACAATTATAGAGATTCCCCAGGAAACGCCAATTTTGATACGCGATACAACCAGGGCAGATTTAACCGCATTACCGAAGATCGGGAATATGGGCGGCTAAACCGTGGATTCAATACCAACCTGGGACTGGAATATTATCTTGACGAAAGTTCGTCCCTTACCGGTACCGTATTTTTTAGACATGAAAATGACGATGATCTTACGTTAAATAATACTGATAAATTTGAGGACGGTGCGCTTGTACAGCAAACGGTACGTAGGGAAAGTGAACATCAAGATGAAAACAGCTATCAGTTTTCATTGAATTATACGAATAAGTTGGATGATAACGGGCAAAAACTTACGGCAGATTTGCAATATGAATATCAGGATGAAAAAACGCCCTCCTTTATTACGGAAACGGCAACTTTTGACAAAAGCGAAAATGGTTCTCCCTTTCTTCCTTCTGAGGATGTCTTGAACAAAGAAACGCAGAATGAATATTTAATTCAGGCGGATTATGTCCTTCCATTTGGTGAGGATTCTCAATTTGAAGCGGGATACCGGGGTAATTTTGAAGAAGAGGTAACAGATTACTCACTGGATGTTCAGGATAGTATTACGGGTGAACTAATAAGGGATCCCTATATTTCGAATAAATTTACCTATACTGAAAATGTAAACGCGTTTTACACTCAAATTGGATCAAAATTCGGTTCTTTTTCGTTTCTTTTAGGCCTTCGGCTTGAGAATACGCAGTTAAAAGGAGTGATCGATACGCGTTTTAATGATGAGGAATTGAGCGATTACTACGGCATTCCCATAAATACAGATTTTGATAGAAATTATTTGGGACTGTTCCCTACAGTGAATGTTATTTATGAAATTTCCGAACAGCAGAACATAACTTTGGGATATAACCGAAGGATCAACAGGCCGGGGGGTTGGTACATTAATCCATTTCCTTCACGTTCCAGTAGGACGAACGTTTTTCAGGGAAATCCCAATCTAGATCCCGCGTATTCAAACGCTTTTGATCTGGGTTATCTTAACCGGTTTAAAAAGCTCACACTTAACGCTTCTGTATATTATCAGCACGAGACAAATTCTTTTGAGCGTGTGCAGCAGCCCAGTGGTAATTTTTTTAACGAAATCGAGATCATAAGGAGCATCCCGATAAATCTCTCAAGCAACGACCGGATTGGGGCTGAATTTGGCCTGCTTTACAACCCGGCAGACTGGCTGCGACTCAACGGGAGTTTTAACTATTTTCAATTCAAGAGTAAAGGATTTTTTGAAGGAATAGATTACGGTGCTACAAACAATAGTTATTTCGCCCGTTTTAGTTCTAAGGTGAGCCTACCTTTCAAAATAGACTGGCAGACCAATGCATACTATCGAGGACCAAGTGAAAATGCACAAACAAAGACCGATGGCCGCTATAGTATCAACCTGGCGTTAAGCAAAGAATTATTTAACGACAATGCGACCATTTCTTTCAATGTTCAGGATTTATTCAATTCCCAAAAAAGGAACTCCACCACGACAACAGAGCGGTTTATCCAAGATAGTGAGTTTCAATGGAGACAACGCCAAGCAACTGTATCACTCATTTACCGCTTCAATCAACAGAAAAGGGAGCAGCGTAGAAACGAGGAAAATCACGATAATGGACAGGACGGCGGAGAAAATCAGGGATAACGGTCGTTCCTTAAAAGCTATAAAAAAACCATCTAATTAAGATGGTTGTTTTATAGCTTTTAAACTTTTACTTAGACCTCAATGTATGTACTTTTGTCAAAAAATCCCATTTTTCTAAGCTTTAGTATTCTTATCAAAGGAATTTTTATTCCTCTATCAGCATCTTGGTCTGCGGGATGTCACTTACTCGCTTTCGTATTTTAGTGTATCTAGATAATTCAATTTTGAAAGACCCAGACCTATTTGGGTCATTTGATCGTTGAGCACCTCGGCAAGGCTTCCCGGGATTCCCTTGGATTTAAGTATCCGGACATGATTCTTCATATCCTGTTTTTCCGATCTTATGGTCTCTTCTAACAGGATATGATCCCCCTTCCGCGGCAAAGGCCTCTCCTTGTTTGATCCGTATATCCGATAGCTGGCCATCGGGCGTCCCCACCCTGGTATTTTTGGAAAGGCCCGAGTACATACTCCTTTCCAATTCTTTGTGGAATAAGGCTCGCTGAGCGGCACCTTGGATAAACCATTGTGCCAGTTCGGGCATTTCTGCCGTTCGTGAGGCCGTCAGGAAAAAGTTTTCTGAAAGTGTGTTGTTGTTCAGTAACAGGAGCAGTCCCTGCTCAAATGAATTTTGGGTGCATTTCATAATTTGGGTTTTATGGAAGTTATTCAATTCTAGGAAGTTATCAAAGTCCACGGTATAAATGAGTCAAAGAAATAATGGGTAACGTCAATATTGGGTGGCGGAAAGGGGTTTTAAGATTGGCGTAGCCTGGCCAGCCGATAAAAGAACGGCAAATATTCAAATTCGATCGCTGTCTTTATAGATCTATTCTTGCCTATTTAAAGTGGATACCGGTTTAATTTGCGCTACGGAATGATAAAAATTACCCCTATTTTCAAGCTTGGAAAGCTGCCGACTGTGGACTTTCCGATATAGAATAACGCTGGACTCAGAAAGTCGCGGTATATGGTTAGGGAAAGTTGTTCATCCCCCCTTCTCGGTTCGGAACGGTTTTCCACGTTTTGTGCACTGAAACACTACAATAAATTTTGGCATTCTTTTCGTTATAAGTGTTCTGGTATTTAGTTAATTAAGATTTACCTTCAATTAACATTGTGGCACTTATATGTTTATTATATCTTCAACTTTAGCCAATAAATCGCTTATGTCAAAAGGTTTGGCGATAAAATCAGTTGCCCCGGCCGCGATGCAAGTTTCTTTGGCACCATCTAGCGCAGACATCATAAGAATGGGCGTATGTGAAATAGTATCCGTTTTCCTGATTTCAGCGCAGATATCGGTTCCATCCATACCGCTCAGTAATTTATCCATTAATACCATATTGAAGCTACCATCCTGTAGGTTTTCAATCGTATTATTCGCTATTCTTAAAAGGCTGACCTCGTAGCCTTTTATCTCAAGAAGGTCATGGATCATCAGACCTAGGTTATGATCGTCTTCAACTAGTAAAATTTTATTCATTTTAATTTTTTATAGATATTTAATCATTCTAACTAAGCTTTAAAATAGATTCAATCTTTGATAATAGGGCTTTCATCTCAAAGGGCTTGGATATAAAATCGGTCGCCCCGGCAATTAAACAATTTTTTTTAACCGCACTTTGAGCAGACATCATAAGTATAGGTACACGCGCGGTAGCTTCATTTTCTTGTAGTTCCCTGCAAACCTCCATACCACTGAGCCCAAACATGAACTGATCTAAAATTACCAGATCAATGGCACTATGGAGAATGTTATGAACCGTTTGCTCCGGTTTGTTGGAAATTACTGCGCTATACCCATTAGAGTTGAGCATGAATTTTAGCATTTCCCCTATCACGCGGTCATCATCGACTACCAAAATTTTATTCATCATTAATCCTTTTCACATCTGTTTTAATACTGATGGGAAGTGTAAAAATAAATTCCGAGCCCTCTCCCTTTTTGCTCTTTACCCTGATCACGCCGTCGTGTCGCCCTATGATTTCCTTGGCCAGGTACAAACCGATACCGAAACCCGCATAGGTTTCCTCATTCTTACCACTTACACGATAAAAACGTTTAAAAATGCTTTGTTGATCCTTCTTTTCAATTCCAATCCCATGATCCCTCACACTTACAGATACCCTATCATCATCCGTTGGAAAAACCTGAATCTCAATATTCTTATCCTCTGGGGAATACTTAATGGCATTTGTAATAAAATTGATGAGCACCTGGCCTATTCTGTCCTTATCCGCATTGACCTGGCAATCGGCTTCCTTCAATAATACAATATTGGATTGTTTATCTGCGTATTCAAGATCTTGTATGGTATTTTTGACAAGCTCGTTTAGATTAAATGTTTCCCTTTGCAAATGAAGCTGACTGTCCTCGATCCTATTCAGATCCAGCATTTCAGAAATTAACCGTGTCAGTCTGTTTATTTGATTGTCAATGCGTTCCAAAGATGGTTTTATGGGCAAGGATTTCCATTGAATTTCGGTATCGTCTCCCATCATACTCAATAAGAGCTGTGTATATCCCTTTATGGAGGTAATCGGGGTTTTGAGCTCATGGCTCACCATTTTAAGGAAGTCCTCTTTGCGTTTTTCCTCGTTCTTTAATTTCTGTATTTTGGTACTTGCACCCATCCACATGCTTATTTTTCCGGTTTCATCCCGCACGGGGATGGCGCGGCTTATATGCCATATATAATCTCCATGTCTATCAAGGATCCTCATTTCCATCTCAAAATCGCTCCCGGTTTTCACTGCGCTCATCCAGTTTTGTTTCACTGTGGGCAACTCCTCTGGATACATCAATTCCCCCCAGCCCCGTTCCTTTATCGTTTCCATACTCCATCCCGTAAGATCCGTCCAAACTTTGTTGTAATAAAACACCTCCCCATCAGCGGTCGCATTGGTTATCATGTCTGGCACCAGATCAGAAATTTGGCGATACCGGGCTTCACTTTCCCTTATTTCTTTATTCAATCCTGCCTGTTTCGTGACGTCGGTGGCTATAGCCGCCACCCCCACAATGTTTCCTTTAACATCCCGTTGGGGCTGGTACACAAAATTATAATAGGAGAGTTCCCTTTTTCCGTTCCTTATCAGGTGCACGGGCATTTCATGGGCATAATAAGGTTTTCCGGTTCTATAGACTTCCCGCATAAGGTCGCCCAGTCCTTGTTCTTCCAGCTCTGGTACTGCATCCAGATGTGGTTTGCCAATAATCTCCTGCCCTCTTCCCAATTGATCCAAGATGGCGTCGATTGCCACCGTAAGTATAAAATCCTCCCCTTCAAGTATGGCGATCAGCGAGGAGGAAGAATATATCATCTCGTGATAACGGTGTATGCTTTCCGCTATCTTTTCCTCGGCCTGGCTTCGCTCGGTAATGTCCTCTACGATGCCACTGAGCCGGTAGGCCGTTTTATTTTCATCGAAGTGCGCCTAGCCCTGTGCCCTGACGACCCTTTCTTCCATATCATCCCGACCTTTCAAATTATAGGTGACGTCGTAATGCCCGATGGAAGGGGATTCCAAGGCTTTCTCAATGGCCTCGATTACCCTATTGCGATCGTGTACAACAATGGCATCGGTGGCAGTCCTCAGTTCTATCTCCTCCTCGGGTGGCAGCCCAAACCATTTCTTTAATCTATCGTTTGTAATGAGTTTATCGGTTATGGGATTATAATCAAAGGTACCCAGATGGGCGGCCTCAATGGCAAAATATAACTGGTCCCTGCTCTCTGTAACGCTCTCCAATGCCTGCTTTTGTTCCGTAATATCCTCAATGGCCAAGAGGGTCATTTTGTTGGATTTGCTCTCCCGTTGTATTTCCCGGGCATTTAGGAGCATGGTACGCTCCCCGATGGACTCAAAGGAGTGGGTCATCTCAAAATCGAAAAAGCTTTCCTTTTCTGGGAGTATGCTTTCCAACAGGCCTCGCAATGTAGGGATGTCCCACTGTTTATTGCCCAGTTCATAGATCAATCGACCTTCTGTCTCTGGTTCCCTTACCTGAAAGGTTTTATAAAAAAAACTGTTTGCGGTAATTACCTTAAGCTCTTTGTCCAGCACCACCAGGGGTTCACGCACGGTCTTGATTATCCCTTCGGCAAAATTGCGCTCTTGGGTCACCTGCTCGTTTAGACCAATGAGCTCCTGGTTGACCGCGGTGATCTCTTCGTTGGTGCTCTGCAGTTCCTCCTTGCTGGTTTCCAGTTCTTCGTTGAGGCTCTGCAGCTCCTCACCGCCACTCAGCAGTTCTTCATTGGCACTCTGCAGTTCTTCATTGGCCGCTTCTTGGTCTTCGGTAATAGCCCGCATATCTTCCCGGCTTTGCATCAGTTCCTTTTCCAATTGCTCGATGCGCAGGTCTTTTTCATCCTCTTTAGAGGAATCTCCTTCCTTGGCCGGGCTATTTTCCGCAGGTACCGCGGGGGGGTAAAAGAGTATAAGGTAGTGGGGCTCTTCCATATTGGGCAGCGGGACGGCTTCTATGTCAATCAACTGCCTGTTATCATTCACGTATAACGGGATCTGTTCCTTTAATACCGAAGTATCCTCCTTTTTTACCTTGTGCAGGATATTGCGCAGCTCAAATGCCAGTCCTCCCTTGGCCATTTTTGTAAGGTTATGACTGGGCATACCGTTTTGTTGCACCAAATAATCCTCGGTGTTGCCCCGAAAGAGAACGATGTCCATACTTTCGTTTACCACCACGCTGGCGGGGGTGTAGTTGCCCAGCAATAGCTCATCTGCGGTCTTTTGAAAGTCGGTGCGCCTTTTTTCGACAGTAGTGTTCCTATTCTCCTTATTGCGCAATGCCTGTTCACTTTGCTTGCTGGAGGAAAGCATGAACTTCCCTGGTGCATTTTTTCGCATAAACAGCTTATCGCCCTTGCGTACCGCATTAAAACGATCTGGTACACTGCCGGTGGTCTCTGATTTTCCCAGCAATAGATGGCCTTTTGCGTTTAGGGCATAATGAAAGGTGGTGAGCGCCTTTTTCTGCAGGTAGGACTGAAAATAGATCATTACATTGCGGCAGGTAATCAGGTCCATATTTCCAAAAGGGGGATCCTTTAAAAAATTGTGCACCGCAAAGACGCAGAGTTCCCTAATTTCCTTATTGAGCTGGTATCCTCCGTTGAATTTAATAAAAAATTCCTTTAGCCTCTCCGGGGATACTTCCTCTACCTCATTTTTGGTATAGATCCCCTTGCGGGCTTTTGCAATGGCCGGTTCACTGATGTCCGAGGCAAAAACCTGTATTTTTTCTTTAGATGGAGCCCCATTGGAATTATTAGGATCGGGATGTGCATTTAGATATTCCTTTAGGCAAATGGCCAGGGAATAGGCCTCCTGTCCCGTGCTGCATCCCGCCACCCAAAGGCGTATGGGCGCCCCGTCCTTTTTGTTTTTTGCGATCGAGGGCAGGATGGATTCACATAGCCTGTCAAAGATGTCGGAATCCCTAAAAAAGGAGGTCACCGGTATGAGCAGGTCTTGGTACAGCACGTCCTGTTCTTTCTTGTTCTCCCTTAAATAGGCGAGATAGGTGACCGGTTTTTTATTTTTGTTAATGGCCATCCTGCGCAGGATCCTCCGGTGGATGGTGGTCTGTTTGTAATAGGTAAAGTCTAGTTCCCTTGCGTATGCGCAACAAGGCAAGGATTTGCAGGAACACGTCCTCCTCCGGCTGTGAAATGACTTCTTTCTCCTTTCCATTTTGATCAATGGTGTCAATGATGGACACTATTTTTTTTGGTATTTCCTCTGGCGGAAGGACAAAATCCACAACGCCCGCATCTATGGCATTGCGGGGCATATCCTTCCATTCCGCAGATGCTTCATCCTGGGCAAAGGTTATGCCGCCTTCATCCTTGATGGCCTTCAACCCTTTGGTGCCATCAGATCCGGTACCCGTGAGCACCACGCCCAGGGAATGGGACTGATGCACAACGGCCAGCGAACGGAAGAAAAGGTCAATGGGAAGGTTTATACTCTTGCTTTTTGGGGCCGGGCGGGGACTTAGCTTTAAGACCCCATCTGTTGCCAGCAGCATTTTATTGCTGGGGATAATATAGATATGGTCAGGTTGAACCTTGATGTCATCGGTGATCTCAAGTACGGGTATCTTGGTAGCCTTTTGCAGCAGCTCCGGCAGCAGACTTTCATGTTTTGGGTCCAAGTGCTGTACCAGTACATAGGCCATACCAGAGTCTTCCGGGATAGAACCCAGAAATTTTTTAAATGCCGCCAGACCACCGGCAGAGGCTCCCACCCCAACCACTGGAAAGTCATTGGTCGATTTTAGTTGCTTTTTTTTGCATTCGGCAAAATACGAAAAATATTGGTATTCGAGTTGCTTAGTTCATTTCAAATAAGGACAAGTAAAAATCACACCTTCTTAGAAGGTGGCTTTGGCTAGCCCCCATAGGGGGCGACTTAGGCTCGTTCTAAAAATCAAAACGCTGTTGCTGATCCTCAATTTTCTTCTCTTCTTTCTCCTG
>JBDNGW010000482.1:0-10457 GCA_041689735.1 Leeuwenhoekiella sp.
ATATCAGGCATAAAACCCTGAAAAAAGGAAAAAATCCAGTGATTACCGCAAACCTTGTTTGAAAATATTTCAAAAATTTGCGATCATCTGGTTAAACATGGAGAAATTCTTGATGAAAAAATCCTATTTAGTTTTTTAGGTACCATATGAAGACCATTTTTACTTGTGTTTTAGCTATCTTTTTTGTCTTTATCAACACACTATACGGGCAGATCGGTTCGGCCGACTTTAATGATGGGAAGCTTCCTGAAGGTTGGTTGAGCATAATAAATACCGGCCCATGTAGTTGGGATACTTTTACAAATAATCCCCCACGCGGATTGAATTTTCGTTCCAAAGCGCTTATTTTCAATGATGCTACCTGCGGTAACAACAACTTGCCCAGCAATGTTTCATTGCTGACGCCAGTCTATAATTTGGCCAACACAAGCCCGCTTTTACTAACGGTGGAAATTGGCCTTTATGGTACTGATGGAGGGGGAGAAAGCCTTAAAATAGAAGTTTACAATGGTTCCTCATGGGTCACCGTCAAGACATTTCTTGAAGAATGGGACCCTTATGTTTATCAAGCAGACGTCACCCAATACGCAAATGCTGAATTCCGTGTACGGTTTACCTATGACGACAATGGGGAGTGGAGCTATTATGCGGGTATAGATAACTTCTCGCTCACTCAAGAAGAATTTCCAGATGTACCAGCGCAGACCAATTGCGCTACCGCGGAAGATATCGCGCCGGGAACACATACCGTAAAACCCATACAGCGCGGCGATGCACCAAATGTGTGCAATCCCAACAGCACTGCACAAGGCGCAGCCTGGTTTGCCTATACTGCCACCCGAGATGGAATTGCGACCGTGAGCAGTGCACTGAGCGAAAATGAGGATATTGACACTAACCTGAGCATTCTTACCGGCTCATGCGGTGATCTGCAATGTTATGCACAGAACGACGACCAGGCGGGAAATGTGCAATTCTCTACCGTAAGCTTTGAAATTAACGAAGGAAATACCTATTACATCGTCTTTGATGATGAAAACAATAATCAAGGTTTTGATTTCAGCGTCGTGGAAAGTGAAGAAAGCTGCAACCCGGGAGATCATATTGCAGTGAATTTTACTGATCTGCAAGAATTTCAGGGCTGCCACACCACGCTGGATGCAGACGGTGACGGCAATTCTTGGAATGCAGACGCCGCCGACTTTAAAAGAAACGGGGACATCACCTATTTTGCACTGAACAGTGCCAATCAAGACCGCGATAAGGAAGATTATCTTTTTTCACCGAAACTCACGCTTACCGCAGGTACGACCTACAACATTGCATTTACCTACAACTCTGGCGATGCTCCCTTTAGTGATGCAAACGAAAATCTACAGGTGCTCATGACAGACGCCCCTGATACTACTGCTACAATGACGCTTATTTATGAAGATAACAATATCGTACAAAACGGGCCTACGGCAAACAGTTATGACAATGCCACTCATGTCACCGGTCAGGAATTCACCCCAGTGACAAGCGGTGATTACTACCTCACCTTTAAAACAACTTCGGCTAATCCCAGTGGATTCTTATTTTTATTCGATTATTCCTTAGAACCTAATTCTCTAAGCATCACACCAATCGAAACCGCCACTGTAAATCATTTTTACAATACTATAACCGATAATCTAAGTTTACGATCTACCAGTTTATTGGAATCTTTGAAATTATATACACTGCAAGGGCAGCTCTTACGTTCAGAAAAATTACAGGGCACAACTGCACAAATGAATCTTAATGGAATTGCTGACGGCATCTATATCGCGCAGGTAAGAACCCAACAGGGAAATACCAGTTTTAAGGTTTTAAAACGATAAATTAGTATATTGAATTACCTCATCGAAAAGTCTTGAGGTAAGTTAAAACAAGTATTTTCAATTTTGAACCATCGAAAATCTGAAAATAAATTCCGTTTTCAGGATTTAGAAAGAGAGGTTTAGTGTTTATTCGCCAGTTGGCCACACGCGGCGTCTATATCTTTTCCGCGGGAGCGGCGCACCGTTACGGTAATGCCTTCCCGTTCTAGAGCAGTGACATATTTATCAATAATCTCTGGAGAAGCCTGTTGAAATTTGCCGTCATCAATGGGGTTATATTCGATCAAGTTTACCTTGCTGGGAATGGCCAGGCAAAAATCAACCAGCGCGTTTATATCCTGCTGCCGGTCATTAATCCCTTCCCATATGATATATTCATACGAGATTTGCTGGCCCGTTTTAGCATACCAGTATTTCAGGGAATCCTTTAATTCCTCAAGCGGCATTTGCTCGTTGAAGGGCATAATATCGGTTCGCACCTCATTGAGGGCGGAGTGCAGGGACACGGCTAACTTAAATTTGACCTGATCATCGGCCATTTTTTTGATGATTTTCGGCACGCCGGAAGTAGAGACCATAATGCGTTTTGGTGACATTCCCAGTCCATCCGGACTGGTGATTTTTTCAATGGCTGCTATCACATTTTTATAGTTCATCAGCGGCTCGCCCATGCCCATAAATACGATATTGGATAACGGGCGGTCGTAATATAACCGGCTCTGGCGGTCAATGGCAACCACCTGGTCAAAAATCTCATCAGGATTAAGGTTGCGCATACGCTTTAACCGCGCCGTTGCACAAAACTGGCAATTGAGGCTGCAGCCCACCTGTGAAGATACACAGGCCGTGGTGCGCTTACTGGTAGGTATAAGTACAGACTCTACAACAAGGTTATCGTGCAGTTTTACGGCATTTTTAATCGTGCCATCATTACTGCGCTGCATCTGGTCTACTTGAATGTGGTTGATCACAAAATTCGCATCCAGAAAGACACGCGTTTCTTTTGATAGATTGGTCATCACTTCAAAAGAATGCGCGCCCTTGTTCCAGAGCCATTCATAAACCTGGTTTCCGCGGAATGCCTTTTCGCCCTTTTCGGAAAAATAATCCCGAAGTTCGTCGCGGGTCAATGCGCGGATGTCCTTTTTTTCAGTTGCTACCATAGTGCAAATTTACAATTTAAACGCCTTAAAATAAGCTATATGCCCCAATGCGCCGCATTATCCCTGCCAGAAACGCTAAATATGCCGAAATAGCTGCTCTTAAGCCTAATAATCGCCCAAAACGACCGATTTTTGACCACGAAAAAAGGCTGTCTGGAAATTTTCGGACAGCCTTTTTAATGCAATTCCAGTATTCTAGATAATCAACATCGCATCGCCGTACGTGTAAAAATTATATTTTTCCTTTATCGCTTCTTCATAAGCCTTTTTTGTAAACTCATAACCTGCAAAAGCAGAAACCATCATGAGCAACGTGGATTTTGGTGTATGAAAATTGGTCACCATACAATTGGCAATACTAAAATCATACGGAGGAAAGATGAATTTATTAGTCCATCCACCATATTCATTGAGTGTATGGTTAGAGCTTACCGCCGTTTCCAGTACGCGCATGGCGGTGGTACCTACGGCGCAAATACGCCTTTTTTCGGAAAGTGCGTTATTTATGATTTTAGTAGCGGGCTTATGAATATACGCTTCTTCACTATCCATTTTATGCTTGGAGAGATCTTCAACTTCAACCGCACTAAAGGTTCCCAGACCTATGTGTAGGGTAACTTCAGCAAAATTGATTCCTTTTATCTCCAGTCTTTTCAGTAAATGCTTAGAGAAATGCAGGCCAGCGGTAGGCGCGGCGACAGCACCTTCTTCTGTAGCATAAATGGTCTGATAGCGGTCTGCATCATCAGGCTCCACTTCACGTTTAATGTATTTAGGCAACGGGGTCTGCCCCAGTTCGGTCAATTTAGTGCGGAATTCTTTGTACGACCCATCATATAAAAAACGCAGGGTTCGTCCTCTGGATGTGGTGTTGTCGATGACTTCTGCCACCAGGCTCTCATCATCGCCAAAATAAAGCTTGTTGCCTATCCTTATTTTACGTGCGGGATCTACAAGAACATCCCACAGACGGGTTTCGGGATTGAGTTCACGAAGTAAAAACACTTCTATACGGGCACCGGTTTTTTCTTTATTGCCATATAATCTGGCCGGAAAAACTTTGGTATTGTTGAGGACCATGACATCCTTGGGCTCAAAATAATCTATAAGATCCTTAAATTGCTTATGCTCTATGGTCTGTTCTTTGCGATTAAGTACCATCATCCTAGCTTCGTCCCTTTGTTCAGCGGGGTATTCCGACAAAAGTTCCTTAGGCAGGTCAAAATTAAATTGAGAGAGTTTCATTCCCATAGAAGTCTGTTTTTTGTGTTTTGAAAAAGAGTGCAAATATACAACCTCAAGGTAGGGGTTGTCAAGTATTTAAGCAATAAATTTAAAACCTGACTAAACAGTGGAATTTTTGATCCCTAAAGCAGCAAAATCATCCCAGAAATCAGGGTAAGATTTATTTACTACTTCGGCATCCTCAAAGCGTATGGGAACACGTAGCGCCAGCGGGGCAAAAGCCATCGCCATGCGGTGATCCTGGTAGGTTTTTACAGTAACATCAGCAATGATCTTTTGTGCTGGTTCCAGATGTAAACTATCTTTTGTGACTTTAATTACAGCCCCCAATTTTGAAAGTTCTACTTGAAGCGCTTGCAGCCTATCGGTTTCCTTGATTTTTAAGGTATGCAGGCCGGTAAGATCGCAACCTATGCCCAGACCAAAGCAGGTAACGGCAATAGTTTGCGCGATATCTGGACTGTTCACCAGATCAATTTTCTGGTGTTTGGGCTTGAAATCTTCCTTTTTAGTAAGAATAATGGAATTTTCCTCAAAGGTGGTTCCTACGCCCATTTTTTCATAAATACCACTAAGCACCGCATCACCTTGTAAGCTTTCACGTTTATAACTTGAAAGTTTGATTTCCGCTTTTTCCGCTAGCGCAACCAGGCCATAATAATAGGAAGCACTGCTCCAATCTGATTCTACCACGATGGATTGTGCTTTCAGGTTTTTTGCTGGTTCAACCTGTATTGTCTTGTCCTTAAAACTACTTTCAATTCCCAACTGACCCAACAGTGCGCGTGTCATCTCGATATAAGGAACGGAGGTAACTTCTCCCATTAATTTTATAAGCAAACCTTCGGGAAGTGTTGCCCCTATCATCATAAGAGCCGAGATATACTGGCTGCTCACATTTGCTTGGAGGTCGATCTCTTTTTTATCAAGCGCACCGCCTTTGATGAGCAGCGGGGCGTAGCCTTCATTTTCCATATAAGTGATATCGGCGCCCAGGCCGCGCAGTGCTTCCACCAGAATCCCAATGGGGCGCTGTTTCATACGTTCACTACCGGTCAATACCGTCTCCCGCCCTTTTTGAATGGAAAAATAAGCGGTAAGAAAACGCATGGCGGTACCGGCGTGGTGCACATCAACTACTTTTTCCTTTGTGGCCAGCGCATGCTGCATAACCTGACTATCGTCACTGTTGCTAAGGTTTTCTATTTGCAGCCCGCCATAAAGCGCTTTTAAGATAAGCAGGCGGTTGCTTTCACTTTTAGAACCTGTGATTTTAATGGCACCGGAAAGTTGTGGTGCTTTTTGATGGAGTTTAAGTTTCAAGTCTCAAAGATTTTCGAATTGGGAATTTACTTTAATTTATCGTTATTTTGGTGCCTATCGTGATCTCGTTTTGTTTTTAGGTCCAATTTTTTATCAAAAGCCTGTTGCAAATCCACGCCGGTCTGATTGGCCAGACATAAAACCACAAAAAGCACATCGGCCAGTTCTTCGCCCAGATCTTTGTTTTTATCGCTCTCTTTTTCGCTCTGTTCGCCGTAACGACGGGCAATGATACGGGCAACCTCCCCTACTTCTTCGGTAAGCTGGGCCATATTTGTAAGTTCATTAAAATAGCGTACTCCGTGGTCTTGTATCCACTCATCTACGATCTGCTGGGCTGCTTTTATACTCATGACTAAAGTTTTGTAAGTATCACTTTCTCATTTTCCTTGGTTACCCGAGTGGCATAAAGATTTCTTAGGGCACTGTGATAGGCGACAGGGATAACAGGATTGTTTATGGTAAATTCTACGCTCAAATTTAGCATATTTTGATTAACCGCTATCTTATATAAAAAACTACCCATATCTTCTGGCAGGGCAATATGGATTGACTCCAGCAGACTTTCTACTTGATAGCCCGCGGGTAATCTCAAGTTGATCCTTTTGGTCACCACAAATGGAAACGTAAAATTAATGGGAAATTGTCTTTCTTTCGATTTAAAAGGATTTTCGGCCAATTTTAGGAATAAAACGGGTGATAAATAAATGGTATTGCCCACTTGGTCGTACGCATTTTCCAGCTGAAAATCGTAAGATTCAATAACGGGTCGATCTAGCGCGTCAATATCTTTAAGCTGCAAGTTTTCTATTTGATCTATTTTTAACGTATTGATAAGTTGCTGTTTGATTTTTTCTAGGGAATTCCCTTTGTTTTTCTTTCTATAATCCAAAGCGGTAAGTGCCGTATACCGCTGCATCATACTGCCCGCTATCATACCGTTTTTAAGTATGGAATAATTGAGCAGAAAATCCTGTCGGGTGGGTTTTTTAGGATAAAGATCAACCGTTTTAGAAGTGCCATTTTTTTTGACCAGGCGCCCCTCCCAATTGTAAACCCGTTCTGGAAGTACATTCGGGTGACCGAATTTTTCGGTGGCATCTAGCAATATAAGTTCCTCGCTGAGATTGACACCTGCAATCACATAATTAAATCCTTCGAGAGTTGGGAATACAGGGATACCATTTTCTTTGGTACTTACCAAAATAGGACTGGCCTCCACCCCACATGCACTCAACATGGCGATAAGCATAAGATTGATTTCGGCAGCATTGCCCGAACGGGATGTGTATACCTCTTTAAGGTCATCTTTTACATACTTGCCATACTTTCCGTTCCAGGTAAAATTATCGCGTACAAATTCATAAGCGTTGTTGAGGAGTAATTCTTTCCCTGTCCCCTCTCTTTTGATGTTTTCGGCATCTTCATTTAGAAAATTGGTCCTATCCAACTGTTTACCGAAATGCTCAGCTTCAAATATTGATTTGGCGACGTCATCCCAGGACGTCGCATATTTTTTTACACTACCATCGCCATGCTGTACCGAATTAAGTTCATAAACAATCGTGTATCTATAATTTTCAATATTTTCTACAAAAGCTTCTTCCTGAAGGGCCGGAATATCTTCAAGTTTATAGGTATCCACTTGTTCCGTAAAAGTCATGTTGGCCGACTTCGTATTGATTCCTGACCGGCCGTAACCTGTATTTTGAGATATCATAACGCCATCACTGCGTTTTTTGAACTCTGTTTTCGGCGTTACTTCAAAATAACCTTTTTTAAGTTTGTTGAATTGAAAAACAGTTGGCGTACGTATGACGGCTTCGTAATCTTTAACGGGAAGATCCTGTTGCATCTTTAGGTCGTCTATTTTCCAGAACGGTGAATTCAGCGTGTATTCCCATTCTAGTACTGACCCAACCTGCACATTCGGCATAGTCCAGGAATAACTGTCCCAGTGTTCTGATTCCTCTTGTTCAAAAATGGCCTCTTTGTCCAGTTTTTCTTCCTGTAGGCGGTCATTTTCCAAAGTGTAAGTATAACCCTCAATTCTTGTTACAAACTCTTCAACGGCATCCTTTTTATAGGCAGCTACCTTTTGCGTCGCGTAGGCCACACCTTCCTTTTTTAAGATTTTGATACGCTGTTGCACTTTTGTTATGATCATCCAGCCTTTTGCGCCATCGTATTTAAAATAGGTTTCGCGGTAGCGTTTTAAGACGATGGCAGTAGCGGCAGCAGCGGCACTATCTGTAATCATTGCCGCTTGCTTGTACTCGTTCTTGTCAATTTTCCCAAGCTTGAATTCTTGCGCATTTGCAGAACTCACCATTAAAAACAAACCAATAATGCAAAAAAAAGTGATGCGTATCATAAGTATTAGATTTTAGAAAGTACCACTTTTTCTTGTTCCTTCTCCAGGATCATTTCATAAAACTGTTTCAGCTCTTGATATTTATCTGCGCCCAACATGGGCGTATTGATCGCATGCTCACAAAATACCTGAATTCCCATAGGGGATTTTTTTACCCTATAACTAAACTTGCCCATGGTATCAAAAAGATTTACAATGACACTTTCCGGAAGGCTTTCCACCTTATAGCCGTCGGGAATGGCGATCGTGATGATGTACCTCTTTTTTCTGGGATAGGTAAAATCTATTGGATACGTCCTTTCTTCACTTTTAAACGGATTTTCGGTCATGGCCAAGTGAAAAAGTGGAGAAATGATTATTTTATCGGCCACCTGCTCTACTGCGGTAATAGGTTCAAAAGAATAGGATAGCGACACCGGCTCGTATAATTCATCGAGATTGGACAAGGTAATGTCTGCCAGTTCTACTCCCTTGTTTAATTTTTCCAGTTTTGCCCGGGTCTCTTCCGCAGAAAGTCCGTGAAAATTCTTGCGGTAATCCATAGCGGTATAGCCACTAAACCTGCTTTTCGCTAGACCGGTGCTCTCTAGATCTTCTCCCAGATCTACATTCACTATAAAATTCTGCATAGCTGTTTTTGAAGATAATAAAGTCGTCCATTCTGAAGTGCCATCTTCCCGTAGCAGGCGGCCGTTCCAGTTCAACAGATGATCTTCGAGCATGTTTACCAGTCCCTGTTTGTTGGTTGCATCCATGAGAACCCGTGCGCCTTGTCCTTCTACCGCTGCCACTACATAATTAAACCCGTTGCGGGTGGGAAACACCGGTATCCCATGGGATTTTGTACTTATAAGCACGGGGTTTGCATCAAAACCGGCATAGCGCAGCATCGCAACTAACATCAGATTGATATCCGCAGTATTGCCGGACTGTTTTTTATAAGCGTCCTTAAGGCCCTCTTCTGCATAGTATCCCGTATAACCATTCCAGGCCATGCGCCTTTTTACGAATTCAAAAACACCCTTCATTTTTTCTTCCTTTGAAGAAGCTTGCGCCAGCACTGCATCTATATCGTCATCAAAATAATTGGAACGGCGCAGTTCATCACCAAAAGCGTCTGAATCGTAAATGGTCTTGGCCACATCTTCCCAGGTAGAGGAGACATATTCCAACGGTTCTCTGGGATATTTTATATAGGAAAGTTCAAATATTACCGCGGTTAGATAATTATCGATATTGCCGGAAAAACTTTCCTCAATCATTGGGGGCACATTGCTGGCGGAGATTTCATAGGTATTTTCCATAAGATCAACAGTACGACTTCTCGCGGTAGATTGTACGGCAGAAAAACCGTTTCCCCCACTACGCTTAATAGTGGTGCCGAGATTGAGTTTTTGGCTTTTTTTGCTTTCGTTTATAGTTAATTTATGCCAGCCTTTTTTGTGCATTTTAAACACAAAATATTCAGGAAAATAATAGCGTGCCTTTGCCTTGTTTACCGGAACGCGCTCCTGAAAGCGCACCTTGTTCAGATTGCCCAAAAATGGGGAGCGCACTGTATACTTATATTCTATGACGGTACCTTCTTTTAAGTCGGGCATTGTAAACTTTACCGCATCCCGGTATTTACTTTGCTCTTCTTCAAAAATAGCGTCATTATCGAGTTTAGTTTCATCGATTTTGCCATTTACTAAGTTATAGGTAACCGCTCTCAGACCGGTTATGTTTTCTTCGGAATTGCCACTCTTATAAAGCACGATCTTTTTGGTCGCGTTTTTGAACCCTTCCGAACTGTAGATCTTGACCCGTTCGTGAAATTCACTGATCAAGCTAAAACCACTTTGTTTGCTATATGCAAAGTGAGAGTAGTTATCACGATATAATATCGCTGCATTGGCCTCGGGAAAAATAGGGTGTACTTTTTCCTGCAGCTCTGCTTTAGAAATCCTTCCATATTTAAAATCTTGGGCCTCACTCTGCGAACCCATAAAAACAGTAATAATTAAAATTAGTAAACGCATTATGATTTGGTTTTGATTAATAATTTCTGAGCATCCCCGCGCACAACATCCTTATAAAAATCCCTGAACTCATTATAAGCTCCGGCATCGTGAGTACCTTCATTGATACGGAATGTGCGGGTGTACTTTATTTGTTCGCCTTCTGCGGAAAAATGGCTTGTGTAACTGCCAAATTCATTTTCTATCCTTGTGGATTCGGGCAATGCACTTACCTCATAACCTTCGGGTAATGTAAAATGGATTTCTATCTCATCCATGCTTCCGCGCTCCAGCGCAAAAGGTGTTTTTCTATGCGCATATCTCGCGGGAATATATTCTCGGGTCAACCCAAATAAATTGGGCCTCAGCAAATAATCATTGTTGACCGAAGTCAGATATCCAGTGGCGCTGATTTTCAGCTCCTCATAAAAAACCACCGAATCCCGGTTGTTTTTCAAGACGATATCCTCGATTTCCAACCTATTGATCC
>JBDNGW010000483.1:0-14838 GCA_041689735.1 Leeuwenhoekiella sp.
AAATTAATACGGTTTTGGTAAAATGCTGCACCACCCGGCTGAGCGGACACGCCAATTTCATTGCGTGTGCTGGGAACATATTCAGTTTCAAAAAAATCTTTGATCTGCCTAAAACTGGGCACAACACTATCCTGAATAACCTGTTTTGCCGCTTCCATTAACGAATCTTTTCGCTACTGTGGAATACGTTCCGGCAGGTCTAAAAAAGGTGCGTAGAATGGGCTTTCCGTAGGATTTTCTACAATGTGCGTGTTGTAGCCCGTCTCGTAGCCCTTGAAAATCACTTTGGGATGACTAATGCCTTCCGCGAGCCCTTTCCTTAGCAATGTAAAATTGCTGCGGGTAAAATAGGGAATCGCTTTTAAAACGGCCAGATAATTTTCTGCCCCCTCAACGCTGTTTATGGGTCGGATGCGATAATTAAGATCCAGATGAAAACCTTGATCTCCCTGAACTGGATTGAGGTACATTTTATAGCTATAGGCGTCAATGTCATCCTGCAGCACGAATCGCAACAATTTATAGGAAGTCGTTTCCGTAGTTGTCAAACCCTTTACCGGAAGCTGCTCTAGTTTGGTCAATAAATCCTTGGCAAAATCGGCGCGTTCCCCGGCAAGTGCCTCATCATGCCTTCCCAACGGATATTCTGCAGGATTGTAATCTTCATGGTTCTGGTAGGTGCTGATAATGCTGTCCAGCGAAATGGACTGGGACTGACCAAAAGAAAGCATCGGAAACAGGATAGACAAGAGGAGAAAATGAAGGTTTTTCATAAGAAAAGATTTGAAAATAATGGCAAACTAATTATCGAACTATTGGGTTAATGACTTTAAATTTAAAGAAACGAGATATACTATAGCTGTCAGCAATCATCCAAATTCTGGAAGAAAATGCCTCATTTTAGATCGTTTTCTTGACCAAAATAACTGAAAATTAGGACTATCAAAAGAATTTTGTCTGGTACTTATTTTCCCTCTACTCAGACCTGTCAGGTTTTTAAAACCTGACAGGTCTTATTGGTCTACTGTTTCACATCCCTTTCAATAATCCTCCATCAATCGGAATCTGTGTCCCAGTAATATAAGCTGCTTGCTCCGAAGCCAAAAAAGCAACTAAATAACCATATTCTCTGGGATCGCCAATACGGCCCACAGGTACTTTTGCTTCCATTTCCTTTAAAACCTCCGCTTCGTCCACTCCCTGATCTTTTGCTTTTTTGGCATTGAGATTTGCAATACGCTGCGTATCAAAATAACCGGTAAGCACACTGTTTACAGTAATTTGATCTTTGCCAATCTCTATCGCCAGACTTTTCGCCCAAGTAACCACTGCGGCGCGAATACTGTTGGAAAGTACCAAATATGGCAATGGCTCCCTAACCGAAACAGAAGCCACATTGATAATGCGCCCCCATTTATTTTTGCGCATATTTTTTAGTGCCAGTTCCGTAGTAAAAACCACGACTTTAAACAGTAGATCAAAAGCCTCTTGATAATCGTTTGCGTCCTTTTCGAGAGCCGTTCCAGCCGGTGGACCTTGCGTGTTATTAACCAGAATATCTACTGAATTATGCTCAAAATAAGCCGAAATCAATTTTTTATAACCTTCAAAATCATTAAAGTCAACTACCAGATATTGATGTTTTTGACCTTGATCTGTGGGGAGTTGGGAAACTATAGTTTTCAATTTCTGTTCGCTGTGCGATAATAGCGTGACACTGGCGCCGCTTTCGGCCAACTGTTCAGCAATCGCTTTACCAATACCTGCACTAGCGCCACCTACAAGGGCTTTTTTATTTTTTAGATTGATTTGCATACGTCTATTTTTTAGATTTTAGCTCCATCTCATTTAGTATAAAGTTCTGATGTAGAACATAAGGTTGCACATGCTGTCAAAATTCGCACATTGTAAGTCATACGTCACTTGATTTTACATCAGAAAATCAAGATCATTTATACTGCTCGCGCGGCGGACTAAAAACATCTAGCAGTTTGCAAGGCGTGAGTGCCTTTCCGCTGTGTTTTTTATAGGCTCCAATGACTACAATATCGCCGGGGAGATAGATTTTGGTTTCACCTTCCAGCGTAAATTGGAATTCACCTTCCTTCACATGCATTACCTGCTCGTTCATATGGCTGTGTTCAGGGACTTCTGCATCCTGATCAACTTCCCAAAATGCCCAGGTCATTGTCTCCGTGTGAACGAGTTTGCCATGGTAACCCGGCATGATTTCTTTTGGTTTGATTTCTGCTAGTTTTAAATGCATGGTTCTGTTGTTTTTAGAAAATTTATTTGTATATCCGTAATTACTCCTAAATAGGACATATTATCTGTTTTATGTCACATCGAGCCTGCCTGTCGTGCCTCTGGCAGGCAGGCGCAGTCGAGATGCTATTTATCTATGCTTCGACTTCAATTTATCCTGAGCAAAGTCCAAGGGCTCAGCATGACAAAAACTTACTTTAGGTATTTAAGCGGACACTCATTTAATTTCTTTCAAGATAAATGAAATTTGAAACCTTTCCAAAAGTGTAAATGTTTCTAACTTTCTTACGTACTCGTGCTTCTTTAATTTCCCCAAATCCGTGTCCACAAAGAGACTAAAACGGTTTTCATCGCTTTGGGATCCCGTTTGGCCTCTTCTATTTTAAGTCCATTTTCGCTCGGCAAAAGTTTGTAACTAAAAGCAAAACGGAGCGTTTCAGCATTCAAGTCATAAACGCCAAAACGTAGGTCAGTAAAATTTAAAATGCCATTGGTTTCACTGATCGCATACCAACCTTCAGATATTTTTGCCAGGCGCTTTACCGTTTCCGTGTTTTTGAGATCGCCCAAAAGTTCACGCTGTTTCGGCACCCGCCGGAAAGAGATAGGTTCCGTGTCGAAAAACGAATAATCAGCCAGTAAATAGGCATCTCCAACATCAATATTGGCCGCCCATAAAATCGTATTAAAAGGTGCCGGGCGTGTATCCACCTCAATATAATCAATATTTTGATCTATTAAGGCTTGTTCAAACTTATGAAATGCAACACCTTTCAGGATCAATGTAAGCACCATATACGTTGAACTCACAATAAGTCCCAAGCGGTTCCACTTTCGGCGCTTTAGGGACGTTTTTGGCAACCGCATGGTCAAGATCAAAAACACCAAAAAAGGTACGGTATAAAGTGGATCGATCACAAAAATATTCTGGTAGGCCAAACGCAGATCCAAAGGCCAGAAAAGTTGGGTGCCCCAGGTCGTATGCGCATCGAGCAATGGGTGTGTGACGAGTGACCAAAAGAACAACCACGACCAGTTTTGCCAGGTAGCACTGGATTTGTTGTGAATTTTAGAAACCAGCCAACCTAAAACCGGTGCCATAACAATACTAAAAACTATGGAATGGCTCAAACCGCGATGAATCTCGATCGCAGTCAGCGAATCCATAAAGTTGCCTAAGATTGTATTCAGATCTGGAATAGTACCTGCGATTGTGCCATAAATCATGGCTTTGTTGCCAACTTTCCTACCCAGCACGGCCTCCCCCACCGCAGCACCAAGAACGATTTGCGTCAATGAATCCATCTAGGCGTCTATGATATTCATTTTCCTTAGGAGAAAACTGGCGTTCATGTTCTGGCAAATTCCTTTTTTAAAAGTGTAATCAAAATAGAGTTCGTCGTTTTTGATTTCCGCATCAAAATAGTAGTTTTCCACCGGTTGCAGCGCATCTGCCGCGGCACATAGGCTCAGATCGTGCGTGGCAATAATTCCGGTGGAATGCGAGGCGACCAGTTTATTAATGAATTTTCGAGAACCAATCGCTTTGTCGGTACTGTTGGTGCCTTTTAAAATCTCATCTAGAATGATGAAATACCTATCGGTTTTTATGGACTGTACGATATATTGCAATCTTTTTAATTCGGAAAAGAAATAGGACGCATCATCGGTGAGCGAGTCTGTAGTGCGCATGCTCGTTATAAGTTTAATGGGAACATATTTCGCGGAAGCGGCACAGACCGGCAGCCCCACATTGCCCATGACAATTTGCAGGGAAACGGTACGCAAAAACGTGCTTTTCCCCGCCATGTTCGCACCAGTAATGATAAAAAACTGCTCTTGATAGATATCAAAATTGTTGGCCACCGCCTTTTTGGGATCAAGAAGCGGATGCGAGGCGTCGGTACATTCCAGTATCTTTTCGCCGGTCTTGATTTCGGGAAAAGTATACTGCGGATGATTAAAGGCAAAATTCCCCAAACTGTTGTACGCATCAAAAAAAGCGATCACCTCAAACCATTCATTTACCTGTTCCGCATGTTCTGCAATCCACTTTTCAATCGCGTAACCGTGTCGCAGGTCAGATAACATAAAGGCATTGGTGAGTGTACCCACCAGTAAATTGCCGCGCTGATCAAAAGCAGATAGGATTTTTGAGAAGTTTTTGACGATTTCAGAGGCTTTTTTACCATTTTTCGGCATGATAAGGGCCATTTTCTGCTGAAGCAAAACCGAAGTGAACTTCTCATTTTCCAATTGTAACAGCAATTTATAATACTGCTCAAAAGTGCTCTGCGCCTTGTCGGTGTATTCAGAAAGTTGGTTGGTTTTTTTTACAAAAGCCCCAGTTATGCCAAGCCCAATAAAAAACCAGATCACCAGTATCTTTAGAGGGATATAATCAAAATAATACAGTACAAATATAAGCAGCGAAATCACGGAAAATACCTGCGGAATAAAGCGCATCATCTGTGGAACGTAATTTTTGTAATTGCTTAACCAGTTCAAGATAAATACAACTGGCGCATCTGTTTTTACCAACGCGGCGGTGGCAGAAAATTTTTGCCGCCATTCAGCTTTAGAGGCCAATTCTTGTACTGCTTCTTGTTTTTGCTTTATATTTTCAATGGAATTTTCGGTTAGGTCGTGAACCAATTGCTGTGTTCCAGGTTCCAGACTAGTTCGGTTCAAATATTGAAAGAACGAACCGCGCCCAAAAAGGTCAATATCCATACTGAATGCATGTTGGCCATTTTTAAACTTTTCGCCGTCAGGCAGGTCATGAAAATCCCTGTTGAGCACTTTTATTTCAGTAGTATTGATACGGATCAGTTCCTGCAGAAAATCTCGCTGATATTGCAAATCGCTGTGCTTAGAGACCAAGAACAGGAACAGGACAATAAAAACAACGATCACCGCCAGAATTAGCTGCATGTTGCCCCAAGCAAAATAAATCCCTGCACAGGCAGCCAGAAAAATCACCAAACGTATGATACTACTGGTAAGCAGCTTTTTCTTTACGGTTGAAAGCTGATCGCTGTATTCCTGAATGTTTTTTTGATATTGAGGTTTTGGGTCTGGCATTTATTTTTTGTTTGAAAACGCAAAGATAATCACCAACATAGCCCTCGCCCAAAGGAAGGTGGGTTAATTTTGGAAGTAAGTTTCCCCAAATCCCCTAAATCCCCCCAGCCCCCGAAGGGGGAGTAAATTGCAACCCTAAAATTAAAATAGATTTTCACGATTATGTGCCAAAGTATAGGTGCGGGAATCCGTTATCCTGAATTGGCCCCCAGCCCCCAAATCCCCCCAACCCCCAAAGGGGGAGTTTAGCAACATGCGTTACATTCATGTATAAATAACATGTTCTCATTCTAACCGAAAGTATTTTAAAAACCAATAACAGTTCCCCCTTTGGGGGTTAGGGGGACGGGGTTAGGGGGATTTAATTTGCTCACTACAAGATCATAACTATTATCGATAAAATACAAGATTTTTTGATCCGTCAAACCTTGATTAATGTGTATCGTATTCCAGTGTTTTTTGTTCATGTGGTAACCTGGGAAAACCTGATCGGGATATTTTTCGCGCAAGCGAAGGGCTTCTTGCGGATCGCATTTTACGTTCATTGTAGCATTACCCCCCTCCCAATCTGGTAGCGCAGTAAGCATAAAAATCTTTCCCATCACCTTAAAAACGAGTGTATCGTTATCAAAAGGAAATTCTTCTGTAACTCCCGGTTTTAAAAGACAATATTCACGTAGTTCTTCTATGTTCATCCCCCCGACCCCCGAAGGGGGAGTTTAGCAACGCGAGTGAAATTGATGTTTAATAAAAATGTTTTCATTGTATCCAGAATTATTTTAAAAACCAATGACAGTCCCCCCTTCGGGGATTAGGGGGACGGGGTTAGGGGGAATTCCATCACCCAATCTTCCATTAAATAACCGTTGCCAATGTCAATATCTTCGCTGTACATTTTCTTAAAACCGTAATGCTCATAAAAACCCACGGCATTATTGTAGCGGTTTACATTGAGAAAAACGGCCTTTGCACCTTCTTTTTTAGCTTCTGCGAGGGCAAAATCCATTAAAAAACGTCCGGCACCGGTACCATGAAATTCGGGCAGAACATATATTTTTTGCACTTTCGTTTTTGACGTATTATCTTTATCATGCTGAATGGAAAGAAACCCGATATTTTGTTGATCAGCCTGCAAAAGATATAACTTACAACCATCTTCCTGTTGTTTGACAAGCGATTCTTTACTATACATCATCTGGAGCATATACTCGATTTGCGCTGGCGAAAGGATATTTTTAAAAGTCACCGGCCAGATTTTATGCGCCAAAAAGTGAAACTCTTCTACATCTCCTTTTTCAAGGCTCGTTATGCTTAAAGTTTCAGGTGACATTTTTATTTTCAATTTTTTGGGGGTCTGCCTCGGGTTGTTCTAGGGCTTGAAAATCCAGCTTCCAACCTATGGTTTCCACTAGGTTTTTCATAAGGTTTACCGTACTGAGCGCCTGCTTTGAAGCTTCCGCATATAAACCGCTCTGCGGAACTTTATCTACAATATACTGTTTGGCCTCGCGGTTGATTTCTGTAAGATCTGAGGATGTAAAGGGATTTGCCCAACCTTCATGTTTATCGTAATATTTAAAATCTGTCTCGATGCTTAACAGTTCAGGTTGGGGAAATTCGGTTAAAATAATAACCCGGTTTTTTACATCTGCTTGCATTCTGATCTTGGTGAGGTCAAAACCCACATACGCTTTGGCTTCAATGAGTACTAAGGCTTTTTTGCTTCCCAAAAAAAGGTTCATCCACTTATCCTGTACGTTTTTATAATGGTAAATCTCAGAAAAATCACCTTCTACGGTAATAAACTTACATACCGAGCGTATTTTTTCCATCAATACGGCAGACTGTGAGTTGGCGTGTTCCTGCCGCTTGCTTTTATTGAAACGTGCAAAAATAAAATAGGCTACAATACTGCCCAAAGCGAGGCCAATAAATAAATATTCCATTTTTTAAAATTAAGAATTTTGAGTTCAGAATTATGGATAAAAATCCAGATATTAGTAAATAATCCTCGGGGCAAGCCCACGAGGCATTTAGAGGAATTTTTTTTTGATTGATGAAAACCATCCGTTTTCAAACTTTCCTCAAAAACGCGAGGCAAGCCTCGGGGAATTAAACCCAATAGAGATTAAAAATATTATCCCTTATTTTTAACCTTGAATCTCATATAACATCGGTTTGCTGGGCGTTGCATCGTTATGAAACGAAGCAATTTGTAGATTTAATAAATACGAACCATCTTTTACGGTATGCGGTACAAAAATCATTTCAGTAATTGTGGCGTCAAAGCGCGTTTCGCCCGTTGTGTTCCAGAAAGCGTTGTGACTGGCCAGCACGCCATCATCGTCTTCGCGGTCTACGCTGGGAAGATCAATGAGCAAATGTTTTATTCCACTTTTACGCATAAAAACGGTGGCTTCCTCCAGCAAATACGGCCAATTGCTATGCGACCAGTTGCGCTGTGCTTTCGCCCTGCTATTGGGCAAGGTGCGAATTACCAAAGCTTCAGGATTTTTACCACTGAGCGCTTTTTCCACCTGATTTCTGGTAATAATGTAATCTTCTCCTTTTGAAGTGGGTGCGATCGTGATCACTTCGGCCGTAAAAAAGAAGGTTTTCAGACAATCATTCACACTGTGAAATTTTTCAGTGATATGTCCCACGCATTCCGTATGGGTGCCGTGCGCATGGGGATTGTAATAAATGTTGTTGAAATTGACCGCCGCGCCCTCACTGACCTTGGCCACCCATTTGCCTTCGACAACAGGTGTGATTTTAGGCGGATCGATATACCAGGCGGAAGGATTTTCTTCTCCAGAACGCACAGGTATCGAAATATCTATGGGCTTTGACAAGTTTACATACACTGGTTTTTTGTTAATTGTAAAGGTCGCTTTCATGTTTTTTGCTTTGATATAAGACTTGGAGCCTTAAATATACTAAGAACTTGTTTAAAGTCAATTCAAACTGATTTTCTCCCGATAGTTATCGGGATTACGGTTCTGACTAAATATAAAAATTGTTTAATATCGGGATATTCAACTATTTTTAGACAACGCCACGGTTCACCAAATATTGGAAATCTGCAAGGAGTCAGTTTAAACAAGTTCTAACTTAAATTAAGCAAAAAGAGATCGCTGGCGATGCCGTCACTAAGAAACTTACCTTTATGTGTGACCACAATGCGGTCGCCGTCCTGAAAAAGTAGGTGCTCCAGAAGGTGCTTTTCGGCCTGTTTGAGCAGATATTCTCCGAATCTTGCACCAAAATCAGACTTTATTTTTTCTATGGAAACGCCCCATACGGTACGCAGTCCGGTCATCACATATTCATTGTATTTATCGGTCACCGAAAGGATTTCCCGCTCTAGCGGAAGTTGGCCGTTTGTGATCGATTTTATATAAAGCGCATTGTTATTGATATTCCAACTGCGGCGATCGCCGTCGTAACTGTGCGCTGAAGGGCCGATGCCCAGATAACTTTTTTGCGTCCAGTAGGCGGTATTGTTGCGTGAAAAGTGTCCCGGTTTACCAAAATTGGAAAATTCATAATTCTCATAACCGGCGGTGGCCATTTTTTGCTGTAAAATCTCAAAATGAGCCTGCGCCACGGCATCATCAACCGGTTTTACAAGACCTTTTTCTATAAATTTCTTGAGTGCGGTATTGGGTTCGACGGTGAGCGCGTAACTTGAAATATGCGGAACTCCTAGTGCCAATGCTTTATCCAGGTTTTCTTCCCAGCGGGCATTGCTCATATCGGGCATGCCGTAAATAAGGTCTATGGAAATATTTTCGAAATACTGTTTCGCCAGTTCCAGACAGCCCGACGCTTCCGCGGAATCATGGGCGCGGTTCATCAACTTCAAATCTTCATCAAAAAAAGACTGCACACCGATGCTAAGCCTATTGATTTTAGACCGAGACAGTATTTCCAGCTTCTCTTTGGTAAGATCATCAGGATTGGCTTCCAACGTAATTTCTGGGGTTGAAGAAATTTTAAAAGTGCTGTAAATGGCATCGAATATTTGTTCAAGATCAGCTTCTTCCAGAAGACTGGGCGTTCCACCACCAAAATAAATAGTCTCCAGCGGCCCGTTTATTTCCTCTTTCCGAAGTACCATTTCGCTGCAAAGCGCCCCAACCAACTCCCGTTTCTTCTTCAATGACGTTGAAAAGTGAAAGTCGCAATAATGGCAAGCTTGTTTACAGAATGGAATGTGAATGTAAAGTGCCCCCCCCGCCCCTGCCTCGCCGGCAGGCAGGCCCAATGGGGGAGCCTCTATACTGCTAAAAATATTTTGTTTTTGATTCAAAAGTTGAGTTTAAATCTGAAATTATTTAATAAATCGATTTTCTTAAATTTTAAAGAACTAAAAAATAAGCTAATTTTCAGTCAAAATTAGCTATTTTTATATACTAATTCGAAGAAAATGGAATCAACGGCCACCTTAAAAAACGAACTTATTGAAAAAATCAAAAATTCACAGGACAGTGATTTTCTAAATGCGCTAAAAATCATTCTTGGCACTTCTGAACAAATGCCGTACGCGCTTAGTTCCAGTCAAGAAATGGCTATACAAGAAGGTAGGAAACAAATTAAAAACGGAGAATTTTTGAAAAATTCTGAAGTTATGGCAGAAGCAAGACAATGACTGGAAAAAAATAATCTGGTCTAAAAGAGCCAATTCAGAATTTGTTTTGAGCTAAACTGAAACTACTTCTTGACTTGACAGGGGAAGAGCTTAATTAGGCATTTTTTTAAAACCCATTGATGCAAATCCGAGCTTTAATACTTAACCATAGTGGGGAAGGGTTTTGTCCCAGAAGAATATTACTTTTTCTTAGCTCCCCCTTTGGGGGTTGGGGGGACAACTCTTTTTTCATTTTGAGTAACAAAAGACTCCCAGCCAGAATAATTTTCCCCCACTTCTACCCTTCCGGCGTTGAAATGATGACAAACGGCGGCAGCTAGGCCGTCTGTGCTGTCCAGGTTTTTGGGCAAGGTTTTTAGACCGAGTAGGCTTTGGAGCATTTTTGCGACTTGTTCTTTGCTGGCGTTTCCGTTACCGGTGATTGCCATTTTTATTTTTTTGGGCAGGTATTCTGTCACGGGAATCTGGCGGGAAAGTCCGGCGGCCATTGCCACGCCTTGTGCGCGTCCCAACTTGAGCATAGATTGCACATTCTTGCCATAAAACGGGGCTTCGAGCGCCATTTCATCGGGATGGTGGGTATCGATCAGTTCTATGGTGCGTTCAAAAATGAGTTTCAGTTTGACGTAGGGATCTTTGTACTTCTTGAGTACGAGTTCGTTGAGCTGTATGAATTCCATTTTTTTATCCACCACACGTATCAGGCCGTAACCCATAATTGTGGTGCCGGGATCAATACCCAAAATGACTTTTTCTGATTTCAATCTTCTTTATTTCTTTTTTGGCTTAATTATCAAGAACAAAACTAATCAATATAAAACGTATTTCAGGATACCATTATCTCCGAAGATTTTACTTGAATTTAAATTTTCAAATCGATTAAAAGTAAAAGCGCTATATTTAAACTAAATTCATCGCCATGAAAACATTGAAGTTGGATCTTCCAGAAAATATAGACTTAAAGGATTTTGATTTAAGTATGATTCTTGCCTCAAAGCTTTATGAAGACGGCAAACTTTCCTCTGGTCAAGCTGCAAAACTTGCTGGTTTGAGCAAAAGAGCCTTCTTAGAGCTTTTAGGCGCTTATGGCGTTTCGTTTATGAGCAGTTCTATTGAAGAATTACATAATGATATAAACAATGCCTGATTGTGTGATAGTGGATACGAGCAGTTTAATTCTTTTGGATAAAATAAATCAATTGGATCTTCTGCAAAAAATATATTCTACAATTTATATCACACCAGAAATACAACGAGAATTTAAAGGCAACTTGCCAGAATGGATCATAATAAAATCTTCAATAAATAAAGTATATCAATCTTTTTTAGAAACTCAAATCGATAGCGGCGAAGCTAGCACTATTGCCCTTGCACAGGAAATAAATGATTGTCTTATAATCTTGGATGACCTGAAAGCAAGAAAACTTGCGGTTCAATTAAATTTAAAAATAACAGGTGCTATTGGATTGATTCATAAAGCAAAACAATTGAACATAATTGACGCCGTAAAACCACTTGTGGAAGATTTACTAGCTACCAACTTTAGAATTTCAGATAAAATAGTATCAGAATTATTAAGGATCAATCACGAGCTTTAAAACTCAACGTTACAGCACGTATTCTGCCCCATGGGATTTATTCTAATACTCATACTCGTTTTTTATTGCTTGTTGATCACCGCTTTATGTTTTGGTTTCTTTCTTCTGAAAGTAAAAAAACCCGGGAAACTTCAACCGAAAATCACTTTTTCAATCTGCATTGCTTTCCGAAATGAAGCCGACAATCTACATACACTTTTAAATTCGCTCCAGAATATTAATTATCCGCCTGAATTATTTGAAATTTTGCTAGTCGATGATTTTTCAACAGATAATTCCTCTAGAAAAATCGCCGATTACTGCCTAAAAAACCCCAGTTTTCAGCCAAAAATCGAGGTTTTGAGTCAAAAATTGACTTCCGCAAGCGGAAAAAAAGCGGCTTTAAATATGGCGATTCAGCAGGCTAAAAACGAATTTATCGTAACCACCGATGCCGATTGTATCGTGCCTTCAGGTTGGCTTAGCGATCTCAACACATTTATTTTACTGAATCAGAAAACCTTTATCGCCGGGCCGGTTGCGCTTCTGGAAACCCCAACTTCATTTTTAAACACATTTCAGCAGTTGGATTTTTTGAGTTTGCAAGGAGCGACAATGGGAGCATTTGGACTTAAAAAACCTTTTCTGTGCAATGGCGCCAACCTCGCTTTTGCGAAAGCGGAATTTTTTAGGCTCAACGCTTATGAGGGAAATAGTGAGATCGCGAGCGGCGACGATATATTTCTGATGCAGAAATTTATAAAGGACAACCCCAAAAACGTGGGCTACCTCAAATCAAAAAGCAGCATTGTCCTAACACAACCGCAGCATGGCTGGAATCAACTTATAAACCAGCGCAAACGCTGGGCGGCAAAGGCTTCAAAATATCAAAGTTTTACTGCATCTTTAATAAGTTGGGCGGTATTTTTAGCCAATTTGGCCTCTATTCTGGCCATTTTTTACCTAAAAACGTCCGATTTTTTAATGGGCGCGCTCTTGATCAAAATTATTATCGATTTCCTATTGATTTCTTTAACAGCACGATTTTTCGGTAAAAAAGACCATTTATTGGGTTATTTGGGCAGTTTTTTTTTCTATCCATTTTTCACGGTCTATATCGCAATCGGCAGTCAGTTGCAACAATTTGACTGGAAAGGACGCCGCTTGAAAAAATAGTTTTGGACATATTCAAACATGTTCTTATTCTACTTTGATAACGACCGGCATTTTAAACGTGGTGCGTACTGGGATCCCCCGTTTTATGGCCGGATAGATTTTGGGCAGCGAATCCATGCTCTGGTGGAGCCATTCCTGCATCTGCGGAATCTTTTGCGCTAAAGAATCAGGGATTTTAATGGCATTTATTTCGGCTTTGCCGGAAGCGGAAATACGGAGATCAAGCCAGATCGTGTCTCTTATAGGTTCCGAAAAAACAAGGATTTTGGTGGCCAGAAACTTTTGGAAATTGGCACTTAAACCATTTTCAAAACAGCTGCGGCGCTCGCTTCTCATTTCGAGCGAGTCACAACCCGCAAATGTGGGATATTCATCAACTTCCTTCATATCGATTTCCTTAAGTTCTTTGGCCAAAATTGTTTCCGAAGAAACCTTTTTAGTCTCCATATCCCTACAACCGGCAAGGCTGAATAGGAGTAAGAACATTAATAAAAACCGAATATTCATAGGTTGAAAAATACAAATTTTTGGCAATAAACAAAACTTAAAGCCGATATCCAATTCCAAATTCTACCGCTTCGGCCTTTGCACCGTGGGCGTGCAGGGTTACAGCGGCGAATATATTTTCCGTAAAATAGCGTTTTAAACCCAGCCGGTTGTACACTCGGTTTTCAAACGCGTACGGCCAGTATACATAATAACCCAAATGGGATACAAAAGCGATCTTGTTGAACCGCAGTTCATGGCCCACAAAAATCCCCACGCGTTTCCAATCTTCATTGCCACTCACGCCCAACTCAGGAAACGATGCGGCCTGCAGCTTGATCAATTCTTTCAGAAAAGTACCAAAAAATACGTCTACACCGCCCAAAATTGTGCTTTTATGACTCAGCCTTTTATCTACAAAAAAGCCGAAATCATAGAAAGGATAGCGCCCCTGCCCCACAATATCACTCTCATTTATACCGGTACGAAATGCAAAATTATAGGCGAGCGGCTCGGTATATTTATCGTTTGCCTCCCGCGGAATATAATCTGGAAAATCTTCATGATCGAGATTATAGGTCGCGCCAACGTTGAATCCCAGCGAGTTCGTGCTGTTATTGGGCGCGCGCAAGTTGGCATTGGAATAATGTACAATATTAAGACCGGCGTTCAGTCCGAAACCTTTATAGATATTCTGCTTATCGTAACGCAGCGCGATATAGGTCGAACTTAGAAAACGCGTACCGTAAGCGTTGTTGTTATAGTTAGTCTCCGCGTCGTAGGGATTGCTGGCATAGGCAACACCTTGCCCGATTCGGAAATAGGCATTTCGGTTTAAAAAGTAGAAATTGAAATGGCCGTAAAGTCCCACATTTTTGCCCAGAATTGGATTGTGCAGGTTTTGATAGGTCATCGAGAAACCCCAATCTGGATAATTATAACGCCGCTCCCAAGCATTAAAACCATAGGTCCTTCGGTTATAACTAATAATAAAGCCGGTGGGATGGCCAGTGATCAAGTGGTTGATATCTGGATTGTGCTCCAGGATGCTTCCATAGAAAAAAGAAGCGTCTAGCATGACCGGTTTTTGCTCCTCTTGCGAAGAACTTACGTAGGCACTTAAAAAAAACAAAAGGGTAAAAATTAATCTCATGCAGGTCAATTGATTTTAAAAATAAGCTTTCCCGTAAAACGTTCAACAACCTCAACATTGGGTGGTCTATTTACCGAAATAAGATCGCCAGTGCCGGTTATTATGGCGTTTAGGCTATTCTGTGGATTTACAATTATTTTATTTGCAGACCGGTGAAAGACTTCCACACGCTGAGCGATAAGTTCTTGGCTCTCAAGCCTCGCTGTTTTGTCTGCAAAATTCACATTGAGCCTGTCCGTTTTTCCGTTGAGCTTAAAAAGCGCCTTACCGTTAGCAGATAAAAAAAGCTGCTGTGTGTCTAAGCTTAGGATCTGTTTAGAAATAACCTGCCCATTTCTATGGGTTCTTTTGCCCAGCAACTGCGTTGAAAATACTCGCCATAGCTACGGCTATGTCTGCGTTTTTCGCCTTGTTGATGAACAAAATAACTGCCTATAATTCGG
>JBDNGW010000484.1:0-16369 GCA_041689735.1 Leeuwenhoekiella sp.
CATCCCCAAATCCGCAAATCCACTCATTTACTCAATTTCAGTATCCGAAATGCACCTTGAATTACCAAAACAAAAACGATGGTTCCAATGATCAAATCAGGCTTGTTTGAACTCAACCAATTCACCAATATCCCTGCGATAATAACCCCAAAATTGATGATCACGTCATTCGATGTAAAAATCATACTTGCTTTCATATGTGCCTCTTCTTTGCTTTTTGACTTTTGTAAAATGTAAAGACAAATTCCGTTTGCAATTAAGGCGAAAATTGAAACAATGATCATTATTGAAAAATCGGGCAGTTCCTCCGCTCCAAAAAATCTACTTAAAACCTCTGCAAATCCGACAATTGCAAGAGTGATTTGAAAATATCCAGCAAGTTTTGCAATCCGTTTTTTCTTGATTATCGTTCAACCGCAAACAAACTGATTCCATAAACGAAACTGTCCGCCAGCATATCCAAACTGTCGGCTACAAGTCCCATGGATTTGGATATCAGACCTGTTGTCATTTCGATGATGAAAAAAGCGAAATTGATTATAAGTACGGACCAAAGTAGCTTTTTCTGGTTTGTGTTTTCCTCAAATTCTCTTTGATCGGTTCGTTCGGTCGAGATTTTCTTTCCACCTAAATTCAGTTCGAGAAGAGATTTTTCGATTTGATCAATTTCTCCGCTATGAAAAACGGTCAATTTTCGGTTTGCAATGTCAAAGTCCAAATTGACAATACTCAGAATCCCATCCAATTTCATTCGGATTAGATTTTCCTCCGAAGGACAGTCCATTTTGGTAATCTCAAATAGTGTCTTATTCACTCGATTTCTGGTTTTTCCGCATTGGCAATCACAAAATATAATCAGTGCTCACAAAGTTGGATTTTTTAGAATCCAGAAGTTGCTTTACAATGGCATTGTTATATGCGTTGTCCTTGGAAGCCAAAAAGGTCCGTATCGAAAAAGAACGCAGCGCATCGTGCACGCTCAGCGTAGCCACGGCGGAATCTTTGCGACCCGTAAATGGGTAAACATCCGGGCCGCGCTGACAGGAACTGTTCAAGTTAACGCGACAGACCAAATTGACCAGCGTATCGATTAGTGGTGCGAGCGTTTTAACCTCTTTACCGAACAGACTTACCTGCTGCCCGTAATTGGATTCCGCCATATCATCCAGCGGCTCTTCAATATTTTTAAAGGTAAGCACAGGAACTACCGGCCCAAACTGCTCTTCTTCATACACACGCATATCTTTTGAAACTGGAAACAGCACCGCCGGGAAAATATAGTTATTACTGCGTTCGCCCCCTTTTTCGTTCAAAATCTTTGCGCCTTTTTCAAGGGCATCATCTATTAGTTCCTGAATATAATCTAGTTTGTCCGGTTCCGGTAAAGGGGTCAACTTTACACCGTCTTCCCAGGGTAAACCGAATTTCAATTTATCAACCTGTTCCGAGAATTTCCGGTTAAAGGATTCGGCTATATTTTCGTGTACGTAAATCACTTTTAAGGCCGTACACCGCTGCCCGTTGAAAGAAAGCGTGCCGGCAATACATTCAGAAACGGCAAGATCAAGATCTGCATCAGGCAAAATAATCGCCGGATTTTTAGCTTCCAGCCCCAAAACCAGACGCAAACGGTTCTTTTTTGGATGTAGGTTTTGCAACGCATTTGCCGAAGAACTGTGGCCTATAAGCGCCAGTACATCTATCTTACCCGTTTCCATAATGGGAGCGGCAACTTCCCTGCCCCTACCATAAACGATATTTACAACACCGGGAGGAAAACTTTCCTGAAATGCTGCTAAAAGTGGTGAGATCAATAAAACCCCATGTTTTGCCGGTTTAAAAATTACTGTATTTCCCATGATTAATGCCGGAATCAATAGGCAAAACGTCTCGTTTAATGGGTAATTATAAGGCCCCATACAAAGTACAACGCCTAACGGACCGCGGCGAATGTGAGCATGAATACCATCCTGCTTATGGAATTTTGCACTGTCACGGTCCATGTTTTTATAATCCACGATCGTGTCATAAATATAGTCCACGGTACGGTCAAATTCCTTTTGAGAATCGGGATAGTTCTTGCAGATTTCCCACATAAGAAGGTTAACGACTTCCTCGCGTTTGGTTTTCATCTTTTCAACAAAAGATTCCATGCACTTGATGCGCTCTGCCACTTTCATCGTGGGCCAGGAACCTTGCCCTTTATCGTATGCATTTACGGCAGCTTCCAGCGCTTGTAGCCCTTCGGTTTTGCTCAGGCTGGGAATTGATCCCAGTCGGGTTGGCTTTACCTCCCCGTCCTGTTCAGTTTCAATGGTGGAAAGGACATCAGTGGTTTTCCCCTTCCAAGGCACCAATTTTCCATCCACCAAATATGTATTTTGTTCAATGGATTTTACTTTAAATTTTGCGGGAATTGCGTTGGCTTCAGTAGATGTCATCATTGATTTTTAATATAAAATGGTTGAAATGATTAAATTAATCGGAATTGAAATAATTTTTTTATGAATATAATAATAAAGTAGATGAACTTACGATCTAAGTTCAATAAATTACAGTTGAAATCTGTAAAGGGTCATTTCGAGTGATTTTTGTTAAAAATTGTTCCCGAAAACTTTCGGGAAAAAGGGCTTTTTAAATTGAAAATCTAATTCTCGGCCTAGCTCCCAGCTAGACAGAAATAAAATTCTTTCAGCATCCCACTCGAACCTGCCGATGCCTGCAACAGACTGACAAATTTTTTTTAGCTCAGACTAACGCCTATAAAAAGCTGATTTGCAACTAAAAATGCTTAAAATCAGATCAAAAACTCGAATAAATTGGGTTTATCATTTAGGTATTCTCCATAGAAATTCCTGTTTTTCATACGCCTGATCAACGGTCTTAGGTCATCTTGCGATTTTAACTCAATGCCAACTACCGCCGGACCTTCCTCCCGATTGGTTTTCTTGGAATACTGAAAAAAGGTGATATCATCATCCGAACCCATGATTTCGGCAACAAATTCTTTTAAAGCTCCGGCGCGTTGTGGAAAACGGATGATAAAGTAATGTTTTAACCCTTGATATAGCAGCGCCCGTTCTTTTATTTCCGCGGTACGCGTGATATCATTGTTGCTTCCGCTTATAACACAGACCACATTTTTGCCCTTGATCTCTTTGGCATACATATCCAAAACCGAAAGGGTCAATGCCCCGGCAGGTTCTACCACTATGGCGTCTTTATTATAAAGATCCAGGATAGTCTGGCAGATTTTACCTTCCGGAACGGTTACCATTTCACTGAGGTATTCTCTACAAATGGCAAAATTGCGATCGCCCACGCGCTGCACTGCAGCTCCATCCACAAATTTCTCAATCATGGAAAGCTTGATGTTTGTCTTCGCCATGATCGAAGTACGCATGGAAGGAGCGCCCTCTGGCTCCACGCCTATGATTTTTGTTTCCGGCGAAAGCAAATGAAAGACCGTGCTCAACCCAGAGGCCAGACCGCCACCGCCCACGGGTACAAACACATAATCTATGGGATATTCGGTCTGTTCCAAAATTTCAAGGCCTACCGTCGCCTGACCTTCAATGATTTTTTCATCGTCAAATGGGTGTACGAAGATCTTTCCCATTAGCTCGCATTCCGCTTGGGCAGATTTGCTTGCATCGTCAAAATTATCGCCGGTAAGTATGATTTTTACTTGGTCTTCGCCAAACATTTTCACTTGTTCGATCTTCTGTTTTGACGTGGGCGCCGGCATATAAATAGTGCCCTTGATCTTCAACTTTGCGCAAGCGTAAGCAACTCCTTGCGCATGGTTGCCGGCACTGGCGCACACAATGCCCTTTTCACGTTCTGCCACGCTCAGCGAACTGATTTTATTGTACGCACCCCGTATTTTATACGACCTGATTTGCTGCAAATCCTCCCTTTTCAGCATAATATTGGCCTCAAATTGCCGTGAGTAATTGAGATTGGGTAATAACGGGGTAACGGTGGAAACCGCTTTTAAAGTTTCCGCTGCCTTTCGTACGGAATCCAGTGTGGGATAATATGTGGTTTTTGTTTGGATCAAACTTTTATATTTTTTAAAATAAGTAGTACTCAAACCTGTCAGGTTTTAAAAACCTGACAGGTTTCGTTTCAATTACAATGGTATTATTTCAATTGAAATAGAGCAGTCAGATTTTTATTTAACACTTCCTGATAGTTTTCTTCTAAATTACCCAATCGGCCTAAAGCTAAATCTTTATTTAAAGTGGCCATTTTATGAAGGCGTAACAATGACTCTCTTTTTAGACCATTCTCTGGAGAAGGTTTTATTATAATATCATATTGCTCTTTCCATTTAATCTGGGTGGTCAAAAAATTAACGGTAATATCTTCTAAAGTATTAATTAGAATAAGTGCCGGTCTATTTTTACTGCCCAAAAGATCTGTAAATGGAAATGGTATCAAAACAATATCACCTTTTTTCACTTAAATTTTTCTTTAAGATCGGATACACTGTACAACTCTTCCTCTTCTTTCAAATAATCAAACGCTGAAGATTCTTCGGTAAGTTTTTGTATCCCTAAATTCAAGGTTTCATTTTCAATTTTGTTCAATAAAAATTCAATAAAATCCTCCACTTCCTGAAGTTTGCTTTCTGAAAGCTTGTTCATCTTTAAGACCGATGCTTCTATTAATTTTTGTTTATCCATAGCTGAAATCATTTGTTTAATGTAAGAAATCATTATAAAAATACGCAAAATTTATTTTCTGATAATGAAACTCAAACCTCACAGGTTCTTGAAAACCTGTGAGGTTTAAACATTCAATTATGCCATAATTTCTTCCTGTTCTTCAACTACCGTTCGGATCTCCTTCATCGCGGTCATGGATTCACGCAACCACGCGCCAACTTTTTCTACGGGATGATTGCGAATGGCGTCATTAACGGTTATAAGTTCGCGGTTGTCCACTCCGTTGCTTTTGGCAAAGTCAGTTCCGATTGTTTTTTTATCCACTCTTTTCATAAAATCCTGAAGCAGGGGTTTCGCGGCATGATCAAAAAGGTAGCAGCCATATTCCGCCGTGTCTGAGATAATACGGTTCATCTCAAACAATTTCTTGCGGGCAATCGTATTGGCGATCAGCGGCGTCTCGTGCAACGACTCATAATAAGCCGATTCTGCAATGATCCCCGCATCGGTCATGGTTTCAAAAGCGAGCTCCACACCTGCTTTTACAAAAGCCACAAGCAGCGTACCGTGATCAAAATATTCCTGTTCGCTGATTTTCTGCTCCTGCGCAACTGTTTTTTCAAAAGCGGTCTCGCCGGTTTCCGCGCGCCATTTGTGAAGGTTTTTGTCATCATTGGCCCAATCTTCCATCATGGTTTTTGAAAAATGACCGGACATGATATCGTCCATGTGCTTTTCAAAAAGTGGACGTAAGCTTTGCTTTAGTTCTTCCGCCAGGTAAAAGGCCTTGATTTTTGCAGGATTGTTCAGTCGGTCCATCATCGTGGTGATCCCGCCGTGTTTCAGGGCTTCGGTAATGGTTTCCCACCCGTACTGAATCAATCGCGCTGCATAATTTTTATCGATTCCTTCTGCTACCATTTTATCAAAGCAAAGAATGGAACCGGTCTGCAGCACACCACAAAGAATGGTCTGCTCACCCATAAGATCACTTTTTACCTCAGCCACAAAAGAAGATTCAAGCACTCCGGCACGGTGACCGCCGGTGGCCACAGCATAAGCTTTTGCTTGCTCAAAACCTTTCTGCTCCGGGTCATTTTCAGGGTGAATGGCCATTAAAGTGGGGACGCCAAAACCACGCTTATATTCTTCACGGACTTCAGAACCTGGGCATTTTGGTGCTACCATGATTACGGTAATGTCTTCGCGTATTTTCGTGCCTTCTTCCACAATATTAAAACCATGACTATACGATAATGTCGCGCCTTTTTTCATAAGCGGAACGATCGCGTTGATCACCGAAGTGTGCTGCTTGTCCGGCGTAAGATTGCAGACGAGATCTGCCGTTGGAATAAGTTCTTGATACGTACCAACGGTAAAACCGTTTTCGGTGGCGTTTTTATAGGAAGTGCGTTTTTCTTTGATTGCTCCTTCGCGCAGCGCATAGGAAATATTAAGTCCGGAATCGCGCATGTTGAGTCCCTGGTTAAGACCTTGAGCGCCACAGCCCACGATCACCACTTTTTTTCCTTTGAGCACTTCTACTCCTTCGCTAAATTCATTAGCTTCCATAAAGCGGCATTTTCCCAATTGGGCCAGTTGATCTCTAAGGGAAAGCGTATTAAAGTAATTTTTCATTGGAATATATTTTGGTTCAAAAGCGGTGATTTTTACCCCTTTTGGGTCAATTATGTGTTATTTTAATTCGTTTTTATTCTCTAAATTCCGCCAGCATAGCCGAAATTTTCATTTCATCCTTAGTTACTGCAATACGGCCACTACGCACAAATTGCATAATACCAAAAGGACTGAGTTCCCTGTAAAGCATCTCAATCTCGCCGCGTCTGCCGGATTTTTCCAAAACAAAAAACTCTTTGTTTACCGTGACGATGCGCGTATTACTTTCTTTAATTATATTCTGGATCTGAGGCTCTTCAAACAATAGGTCGGATTTGATCTTAAAAAGACAGCTTTCCAGAAAAATGGTCTGCTCGTCAGTATGGTAAAACGCCTTGATCACTTCCACTTGTTTTTCCAACTGGCCAATGATTTTTTTAATGCGCTCTTCGGTAAGACTGAGCACCAACGTAAAACGAGAGACGCCTTCAATTTCTGACATTGAGGTGTTCAAGCTTTCTATATTGATATGCCTGCGCTGAAATATCGCCGAAATACGGTTCAACAAACCGATATTATTTTCGGTATAAATGGAAACGGTGTATGTTTTTTCTTCGTTCATCTTATTCTAATCTTATATCTGAAACCGAAGCACCTGACGGAACCATCGGGAATACGTTACCTTCTTTTTCTACTTTTACCTCAAGGAAATAAGGGCCTTCACAAGCTATCATGGTTTTTATGGCGGCGGCAAGATCTTCCCGTTTGTTCACTTGTTGCGCCTCTATGGAATAGCCTTTCGCAATGGCCACAAAATCTGGGTTGACCATTTCTGTGGAAGCATAACGCTTGTCAAAAAACAACTGCTGCCACTGGCGCACCATTCCCAGAAAATCATTGTTGAGCACCACGATTTTTACCGGCACTTTAGTCTGAAAAATGGTGCCCAGCTCCTGAATGGTCATCTGGTAACCACCATCGCCTATGATTGCGACTACTTCACGCTCTGGTGCGCCCATTTTTGCACCGATCGCTGCCGGAAGCGCAAATCCCATGGTTCCCAGACCGCCAGAAGTGATATTGCTATGCGTTCTATTGAATTTTGCATAGCGGCAAGCTACCATCTGATGCTGCCCAACGTCTGAAACAATTACCGCATCTCCTTTGGTCTCCTGATTGATGCCTTCAATTACTTCACCCATGGTCAGCCCCTCTTTGGTTGGGTAAAGATCATGGGTAATGATCCTGTCATATTCGATTTTATACAGATCCTTAAACTGCTGATGCCAACTTTCGTGCTTATTTTCCTTTAGGAGCGGTAAAATCGCGGCGAGCGTATCTTTACTATTGCCCAAAACCGCAACATCTGCAATTACGTTTTTATTTACTTCGGAAGGGTCAATCTCAAAATGAATGACTTTGGCCTGTTTTACATATCTATTTAAATCACCGGTAACGCGGTCGTCAAAACGCATCCCGATAGCGATGAACACATCACATTCATTGGTGAGCATATTTGGCGCGTAATTTCCGTGCATTCCAACCATGCCCACATTCAAAGGATGATCTGTAGGTATCGCGGAAGCCCCAAGAATTGTCCAAGCGGCAGGAATTCCCGTTTTTTCCACAAATACTTTGAATTCTTCTTCGGCTTTGCCCAAAATCACGCCCTGTCCCCAAACGATAAATGGTTGTTTTGCGTTGTTGATGAGTTCGGCGGCTTCGGCTATTTTGTCTTTATTGATCGGAGGAATAGGCTTATAACTCCGAATCCCTGTACATTTATTATAGGCAAAATCAAATTCTTCAAACTGTGCATCTTTCGTAATATCTATAAGCACTGGACCGGGACGACCACTTTTTGCAATATAAAAAGCTTTTGCCATTACCTCCGGAATTTCCGAAGCATGCGTGATCTGATAGTTCCACTTCGTCACCGGTGTGGAAATACCGATGATATCAGTTTCCTGAAAGGCGTCACTGCCCAACAAATGAGAGGCTACTTGCCCTGTAATGCACACTAAAGGTGTAGAATCGATCTGCGCATCGGCGATCCCAGTGATCAGATTGGTCGCGCCAGGTCCGGATGTTGCAATGGCCACACCCACTTTTCCACTCACGCGGGCATAACCCTGCGCGGCATGTGTAGCGCCCTGCTCATGACGCGTTAAAATGTGGTTGAGCTGATCTCTATATTTATAAAGTTCGTCGTAAACCGGCATGATCGCCCCGCCAGGATAACCGTACAGGGTTTCCACGCCTTCGGCAAGCAGGCATCTTATTACGGCTTCTTTTCCAGTTATGCGTACTTTGACCTGATTTTCATTAGGCTGTAATTTCATCGTTTGTATTTCCATAGCATAATTTTTTTTCTAATCCCTACCTTTAAATTTATACAGAGCGCTTTCACACCGCATTAGTCCCCCCCTTCGGGCCTGCCTGCCGGATTTTTCTTAGGCAGGGGTTAGGGGGAATTCATCCGTCACACAACCCTGCGAGGCCGACGAGACGGTTTTTGCATATTTGTAAAGAACTCCGCGATCAAATTTAAGTTTGGGCGCTTTCCAGTTGTCTTTTCTCTTTTTCAATGCTGACGCAGAAATATCCACACGTATGGAGTTGCTCTCCGCGTCAATGGTAATGGTATCCCCGTCTTCTACAAGTGCAATATTTCCACCTTCCTGGGCTTCGGGAACGATATGCCCCACCACAAAACCATGCGTTCCACCAGAAAATCGGCCGTCGGTGATCAAAGCGACATCCTTGCCCAGACCAGCGCCCATAATGGCTGCGGTGGGCTTGAGCATTTCGGGCATACCGGGACCGCCTTTTGGCCCTTCATAGCGTATGACCACAACTTCTCCCTTTTTGACTTTTCCTTCAAGAATACCATCATTAGCGGCATATTCCCCATCAAAAACCCTCGCCGGACCACTAAAACGAAATCCTTCCTTTCCGGTAATCTTGGCCACACTTCCACCTTCGGCAAGATTTCCGAAGAGAATGCGCAAGTGACCGGTTTCCTTAATGGGTTTTTCCCTGGGCATGATCACATTTTGACCTTCTTTCAGATCGGGAACATCAGCGAGGTTTTCGGCAATGGTCTTGCCCGTAACCGTTAGACAATCGCCATGCAGCATTCCTTCTTTGAGCATATATTTCATTACTGCGGGGATTCCACCTACATTGTGCAGATCTTCCATAAGATATTTTCCGCTGGGCTTTAGATCGGCCAGAAAGGGTGTAGAATCGCTGATCCGTTGAAAATCGGCCAACGTAAACTCGATATTCGCTGCTTTGGCAATAGCTAAAAAGTGCAATACCGCGTTTGTGGAACCACCCAAAACAATTACCAAGCGGATTGCATTTTCCATCATTTTTGGTGTTACAATATCAGAAGGTTTAATGTCTTTTTCGATTAAATTCCGTAATGCATCACCCACCCGTTTGCACTCTGCTTTTTTATCATCGCTCACCGCGGGATTTGAAGAATTATAGGGCAATGACATCCCAAGTGCTTCAATTGCAGACGCCATCGTATTTGCCGTGTACATTCCGCCGCAGGCACCGGCACCGGGACAGGCCTTATTTATTACTTGCTTAAATTCGCTTTCATTAATGGTGCCGGCAACTTTAGAACCCCAAGCTTCAAATGCCGATACAACATCCAACTTTTTCCCATTGAGGCAACCAGGAGCGATTGTACCGCCATATACTAATATAGAAGGTCTGTCCAACCGCAACATCGCCATGAGCGCGCCGGGCATATTCTTATCGCAGCCCACTACAGTAACAAGACCGTCATAACTCATGGCCTGAACCACGGTTTCCATACTGTCTGCAATAATATCGCGGGAGGGAAGTGAATAACGCATCCCGGGAGTCCCCATGGAAATCCCATCGCTCACGCCTATCGTGTTAAAAATAAGACCGCCCATTTCAGCATCGTCAATACCGGTTTTGATATCCGCTGCCAAATCATTAAGGTGCATATTACAGGGATTGCCCTGATACCCAGTACTGGCAATGCCAATCATAGGTTTTTTAAAATCCTCATCCGTTAAGCCTATGGCGTGCAACATAGCTTGTGCGGCTGGTTGTGTCGGGTCTTGTGTGACCGTTTTACTATACTTGTTTAATTCCATACCTTCAATTGTTTTTCGAAAGTATAAAATAATTAACACGTTGAATGGATAAATGCAAATGACGGTTAATTGTCAAAGATGAATATGGAATTACAATTGATTGATTATCAAACAATTTAAGCACTTATAATTACTAAATCCAATACTAATAAAATCGCAAAAGTCCCAGTTTTGATACGCAACTCTTTAATTTTTGTTTAAACATGAATAATCGAGCTAAATGCTGCCAAGAATATCACAATTACCCATAACTGTAGAAAAAAAACCCCAACTTTAGAATACCGTATTGTTTAATGGGTCGCTAAAAAGGGTCTAGATGAAGTTTGATTGTTTCTTTTCTAGCATGCTTTCACCTATTTATAAGCACTAGGGACCAACTGGTGGTTAATACGTAACCAATGCTGTTTAAAAATATGAAAATCAGCATCTAACATATTAGTAAAATTATTATTTAGTTGCCTATAATATTCTGAAAAGCTTGCATATTAATGAAATAAGAAAAAATTTATTTATTGTAGTAACTAAAAATGGGATTTTGCTCCAATCCACGTTAATCTTTGCGGCATTATTTTTGGTTTATAGTTATCTGGTATTTTAAATAAATTGGTGTACTAGCGTCCTCGAAATATTGCTAACAAAAAAATAAAACAAAATAGATTCTATCTTTATGGACTACAAGACAATGGAGCTTAAAAATTTTAAGACTGCTAAAGCAAAGCTTGAGCGCATTCTCATTAAGGCAGATAAAATGGGCTTTATGAGTCAATATGATGGTAAGGATTACCCTGAATATATTCACACATTGTGGAGATCGATTACGCATCAACCATTATTAATGCAAGATGCAAATGCTATAGAAAATGAATTTGGTAACGGTGATACCATACAGTTGGTAAGCGATGTGATGTTTGAATCATTTAATAAGCATCTCGAAGATTATTGATTTTCCCGGCACTTGCTGTGCTATAGCATTGATACCCATTTCGCTTAATTGAAGAATTCTGGGATAACCGCCAGTTACTTGGCCATCCCTCATAAGCACTATAAGTTCGCCCTGGGGCGTAAGTTGAACAGTCCCTGGCAATGTCGCTGCCGTAGTTATTCCATACAGCTTATTTTCTATCTTTTCCTTAAATTGTATCGCCATCCGGTTACTGCTGGCCAACAGTGTATATTCCGTTTTTAAAAGTTGTTGCTTTTGTACGGTATTGAGCAGATGATATTCGGCGCCGGCAAAAACCTCGATTTTATTATCTAAGATTTTTGAATTGCTGAATTGTACACGCGCCGAGGATTCATTCAGCACTTTTCCAGAACCCATTATATTTAAATTTTCACCCTTTTTTAACCGAAAGTGGGTTGTAATACCTTCATATTGACTTCGACTTCCCAAAACTACAGGAGACTCAATACCTCCAGAAAACGCCAAATATGCCCTAAAACCGGTCAGCAATGTACCAAAATCGACCTGATCTCCTGCATTTATGATATACGCCTTATCATTCTTCAGTTGCCTATCGTTGCACTTCACATTAAATTGGGCCCCGCTTATACAGATACTCATCGCAGTATTAAACCTGATCTTGGGGCCGGAAAAAGTGATTTCCAAAAGTGCAGCATTGGGATCATTGTTCAGCAACAAATTGGCCTTGGCGGCCGAAAACGCATCCATAGCGCCAGCTTGGGGCACTCCGTATTTTGCAGTTCCCCGCCTGCCCCTATCCTGAATACTGGTATAAAAACCGGGCGAAATAAGCGTTATATCAGCCATTTTCAGTACTTGTTTGTAATTTATAATCCCCTGAGGGTACCGCTTTTTTTATGGTTTCATGTTCCTGCTTTCCTATCGATTTAAACCGAATCTGATCGCCGGCTTTCAACAAGCAGGGCTTGTCCGCAACTGGGTTGAAAAGTGTCAACGGACAATTACCGATAATCTGCCAGCCCGCCGGACTAGCCTGTGGGTAAATGCCGGTCTGATTTTCGGCAATGCCAACGGCGCCTTTTTCAATCCTGCTGCGCGGCGTTTTTTTCCGCGGAAAAGCCAGTCGTTTGTCCAAACCTCCCAGATAGGGAAAACCAGGTAAAAAACCGATAAAATAAACGGTATAAATCGGCTCTGTGTGCATTGCAACCAAAGCTTCAATAGAAACTTTTTTCTCTGATGCGAGAAACTCCAGATCAAGTCCAAAACAAGTATCGTAACACACTGGGATTTCCACCAAACGCTGCGCAATCACAATATTCTCAAAAGTGGAAAAATCCATTTCCTGCAACTGTTTATAATCACTGAAACGTGTAGTTGCCGCAATGGGATAAATGAGCAGAAGCGCGGTGTAGGTGTTGAGCACTTCCACATCCCGGTTTTCAAGCAGCCGTTCAATTTTGGCTTTCGCCGAAAGTAGGACTTTTAGGTTTTCAGGACTAAAATCAAAATCCCATTGCAGAAGTATTCCGCATTCTCCAAAATGGGAAATAGCAGGTTTTTTAGGCATTTTTAGTCATTTTCTGCTGTTTTTAAGAGGTTTTTCTCTTTGAGTTGGCTATAAAGGAATTCAACTAAAGCCACTGCATCTGGCGAATCTCCGTGTACGCAAACCGTATTTACCATTGTATCGATCTCTTTTCCGGTTACCGTGGTTATTTTATGATCGACTACCATATGTTCAACATGTTTGAGTATAACTTCTTTATCGGTAAGCATGGCATTCACTTCCTTACGGGAAACCAAACTGTGATCATCATTGTAATTACGATCAGCAAAACCTTCCAAGTGAACGATGATTTTTCCCTGTGCCACTTTTGCAATAACCGAATTATAGGGTGCGTAAAGAACGGCATCTGGAAAATGTTCAAGCATTAGATTTACCAGCATTTCCGCATATGATTTATCGACTGCGCAGCGGTTATAAAGCGCCCCGTGAGGTTTAATATGGTGCATTTTCACCCCTTCGCGCTTGCATTGATTAACCACGAGATTGATCTGCTCCACAAGACTTTTACGCAGCTGTGCAATGGGAATGGGAATAAACTCCCTACCAAAATTCTTTTCATCGGGAAACGAGGGATGTGCACCTATTTTCACCTGATGTTTTTTTGCGAGCGCCACAACCTGCGCCACCGAAGCCAGTGAACCCGTATGCCGGCCGCATGCAATATTACAGGAAGTGATAAAGGGCATTAGCGCCTCCTCATTACCCACGCCCTCGCCAGTATCGCAGTTTAAGTCTATTTTATCTTGTTTTCCTATCAATTTTCTGAAATTCTGATTAATTCTCTATTTTTAAAATTATCCAATAAAAGTCCAAAAACACCGGAAAATCGGTCTTTTTTACCACTTTTTTGAGCTAAAATTATAAAATACCCAGCACGCTGAGTATTGTTTTCAAGCCTAAAATAATGGTTATCGCGAGAATTATAATACTCAATCCATTTTTAATCCAGCCATTACTGTACTTGCCCAATAGTTTGGAACGGTTTGCCAGCCAAATCAAAATCGCTGCCATAATGGGCAACAATAAACCATTGGCAATTTGCGCAAATTGAATAATTTCAATGGGATTTATGCCAAAACTGGCGAAAAGCGTCCCGGTGAGCAGCACGAACATCCTTCTGCAACATATGCCGCGGCCAGCGGTGCTGTAATTGCTGAAGTAAGTCCCGCGGCAAAAAGACCCAGCGCAATAAAATAATTCGCCCATTCGCCGTACAAAGGCGTCAGACTTTTCGCCAGACCGGTAAGTCCGTCTACCTTTTCTCCGGGAATCGCGGCCGCGGCGATCACGACACACATAGATACAAAACCGCCCAGAATAATGGCAAGATACGTATCTGTTCTTGCGTATTTGAGATCATTTTTATCTTTCCATTTTTGATTGACCAGCGAGGCGTGCAAAAACAAGTTGTACGGTACCACTGTGGTTCCTACCAGCGCGATAACCGTAAATAGTTGGTCAGTTTTCAGTTTTGGTGATAAAGCGCTCTTAACAATTAGTTCCCAATCGGGTTGCGTGAGGATAGCGGTAATAATAAAAGAGCAGCTCATAAGGATTACCAAACTCAACAAAATACGCTCTAAAATCTTATAATTTCCCAGAAACAACAAGAAAAACGCCAACATGCCCAGCAGCAGACTGAGCACATTAATGGAAATTCCCCCAACGGCGAAAACCCCTTCAACTCCCGCCAATTGAATCCCCAGCACGCCACCACTGATATTCCCAGCTTCATAGGCAGCATTGCCAAAAACAATCGCAACAAGAACCAAAGCGAGTATAAATTTTCGTAAAACCGGATTTTTCAATTCGTCGCGAAGTACCTGAGAAAGGCCCTTTTGCGTCACCAGCCCAATGCGCGCCGAAGTTTCCTGCAGTACGATCGTCGCAACGATCGAAACAGTGAGCGCCCACAGCAGGGCAAAACCAAATTGCACGCCGGCCAACGTGCAAACGGTAACCGTCCCCGGCCCAATGAACGCGGCCGCAACCAGTATTCCCGGACCAATATTCCTGAACGGGTTTTTCAATTGGAATCCTTTTGATGCGCTTCTTTTAATGCATAAAGTGCAAAAGTCCCCAGCCAATGGCCGCCCTCATAATCGTCACCCACTACATTGGGCAGGGAATAACTAAGGTGTTTATCGGCCTGATTGCGCAAATGGCCGTATTGTGGATATTGATGGGCGAGATCATACAGGTTCCATGCCCGGCTGAAATTCACACCGTCCAGATGCACCAGTTTTCCATCGCTGCGGTCGCTTACTTTACCCATTTCCAAACTGTAATTTTTGTCTTTTAACTGCGGAAGAAAATCGGCCAACCATGGCAAAAATTGGTCTTCGGGCAATATTAACCGCATAATGTTCATTTCTTCCAGACAGGGCGAGAGAAAATCAAAACCGCCCGGCTCCCAACTCATGGGACAGTCCTTATCCTTGAGGTAAAAATCTTTAGCGCGCTGGGCGATTAAATCTTTAAGCGAATCCTGAGCCGTCGTCTCTGCATACTCATAAGCAAAAGAAAGCCCGAATGCCGTATTGGGATGCTCTCCCACGCGGATGGGATAATTGAGCTTTGGCAAAAAATCCATATATTTTTGCACGATGAGGTCGGTGAGCGGTTGCAGGTTTTCTTCCAACCTTTGAGCTGCGGGATCGTTCCAGGTGTGCAGTTCTTCGGCCAGTTTTAAAAGCCACGCCCAACCGTAAGTGCGCTCGTAGGAAGTATTATGTTCGGTTTGAAAATAAGCCACTTCTTGCGCGATATTTTCCTTTGAGATGTTCTTTTTCAAGAGTTGCATCAAATCATCCCTTTTCTCAAGATCAGGAAAATTCTTCAGTAAATATACCATACTCCAATGCCCGTGCACTGCACTGTGCCAATCAAAACAGCCGTAAAATGCCGGATGCAACTGGCTGGGTTCTTTGAGATCATTGGCATTGCCAAGTGTCTGCCCCAATTTGTTGGGATATTCCTGTACCGCGCAAGCAAGCGGGAGTTCTGCTAAGTTATTGGCCTGTGCTAAACTGAGTTCTGGAGTTTGATAGGTTTTCTCAATATTTTCTAGTTTTCCTTGCTTTTCCTCGGAATTAGAATCTGGTTTTTCAGAAGGATTTTGACAAGAAATAGCTAAAATCAGGATAAAAAGGTAGTTTTTTGACATAGTTTTTTGGAATAAAAATTAAATATAAGAATTTAGGGGAAATATTTTCCCTTAAACTCCTATCAACGAAAAAACTTCGAGTCTAAATTAAAAGACCTCACAGGTTTTAAAAACCTGTGAGGTCTAAATCTCACTTAGGATCTGTATAGAAATAACCTGCCCGTTTCTACTTGTTCTTTTGCTCGCCCACTGCGTTGAAAATACTCGTCATAGCTACGGCTATGCCTGCGTTTTTCGCCTTGTGGTCAAACAAAATAACTGCCTATAATTCGG
>JBDNGW010000485.1:0-3930 GCA_041689735.1 Leeuwenhoekiella sp.
CAAAACCGTTTTGGTGAAATATTCAAAAATGAAATTCTACCTGAACTGCGTGAAAATAACATTGTTCTACTACAGGCTGAAGATTATAATGACACGCAGCAAAAGCTGGCCAATAGTTGGTTCAAAACCCATTTAGAGAAAGAAATGGAGGTTATTAACATTGATTTAAAAAAAGACGACAAACCTTTTCTGGAAGATAGGGCGCTTTATTTTTGCCTTACTTTTGAAAATCCGAAGCGTTTGGGTTTTATCGAAATTCCCACTGCCCAGACAAAAAGGTTTATTCCGCTAGGCGAAAAAAATGGCGTGCATTTTCTCACTTTTGTAGATGATATCATCCGGTTTAAAAAATACAGTTTCTTTACTTCCGAAGCGATCACGGGCATGTATGAGATCAAACTTTCCCGTGACGCCGAACTTTATCTAGACGACGAACTGGAGGGAATTCTTGCCGAGCGGATTTATAAATCACTGGAGCAGCGACAAAAAGGCCAACCAACGCGCCTGCTATATGATGCCAAAATGCCAGAAGCCGAGGTTAAAAAACTTAGGAAAGTATTGGGGCTTGGTAAAATAGATATGATGCCCGGTGGACGTTATCATAATTTTGACGATTTTTTCAAATTCCAAGATCCTACCGATAATCCCAAACTGCATTATCAAATAAAAGAGCCCATTCCGCATAAAACATTAAAAAAGACAAGCTCTTTTTTTGACGCTATCGCCAAAAAAGATCAACTGCTCCATTTTCCGTTTATGTCCTTTTCTTACGTCGAACAATTTGTCGAAGAGGCCGCAAGTGATGAAAATGTAAATGAAATTAAAATCTCGCTCTATCGTGTTGCAGAAGAATCGGTTTTGACCAGTGCTTTGCTAAAAGCGTTGAAAAATGGTAAGAAAGTCAGCATTTTTATTGAAGCAAAAGCCCGTTTTGATGAGGAGAACAATATTGATTGGGGCCGTAAGTTTGAAGATGCCGGGGCGCACGTGACCTACAGTTATCCGCGTATAAAAGTGCATTCTAAAATACTCTTGATCAACCGTAAAGAAGGGGAGGTTATAAAAAGCTATATCTATATCGGAACCGGTAATTTTAATGGGGAAACTTCAAAAATCTATTCAGATCACGGCCTTTTTACCGCCGATAAAAAACTCACCAAAGAACTTTCTCATGTGTTTGAAGTGCTTGAAGGCAAGCTTATCATACCCAGAAACAAATACCTGCTTGTTTCCCCCTTTACGACCCGACGCAGTTTTGAAAAGTTTATACATACCGAAATCGAAAACGCTCGTAATGGTAAAAAAGCTGCTATTACGGCCAAAATGAACAGTCTGGAAGATCGGGAAATGATTGATTTGCTGTATTCCGCCAGTCAGGCGGGGGTTAAAATACGGCTTTTGGTGCGTGGATTTAGCTCTCTGGTGCCTGGTATAAAAGACATAAGTGACACTATTTATATGACCAGTATCGTAGACCGTTACTTGGAGCACGGCCGAATCTATCTTTTTCACAATGACGGTGATGAAAAAATGTACATAGGTTCTGCCGACTTGATGACGCGTAACCTTGATCGGCGCATTGAGGTTCTAACGCCAATTTATGATGCAGATCTGTTCAAAGAACTAAAAGAAATTCTCGATATTCAGCTTCAGGATAATAGAAAAGCTCGGATTCAAGATGAGGCGGAAAGCAATGCCTATATAACAGACCGACTGGGAGAGCCGGCGGTACGCTCGCAATATTCCATTTACGATTTTTTAAAGGATAAAAACTCTTAAGCTATGCAAACTATTAGACTGGGCGGAGTACCAGAACATTTTAATATGCCCGTACATCTTGCCATTGCTCAGAATTTATTCAGCAATAAAGATATTGATGTGCAATGGGTGGAATTTCCAGACGGAACCGGCGCTATGAACAAAGCGCTGCGTGCTGGTAAAATTGATTTGGCAATTATTCTCACCGAAGGGATCACTCGGGATATAGCTAATGGAAACCCGTCAAAAATCATCCAGAATTATGTGTCTTCCCCCTTGAGCTGGGGCGTTCACGTAGATGCAAAAAGTGATTTTAAAACTATCGACGATTTGGAGGGCAAACGCGTTGCAATAAGCCGAATGGGATCTGGCTCCCATATTATGGCATATGTGCAAGCGCTGAAAAAAGGCTGGGACACCACAAATCTGCAACTGGTGGAAATAGGAACCGTAGACAAGGCAATTGAAGCGCTTGCTAATGGAAAAGCAGATTATTTTATGTGGGAACATTTTACAACAAAACCACTTGTGGATAAAGGTATTTTTAGAAATGTTGGCGATTTTCCCACCCCATGGTCCAGCTTTGTGATCGCTGCTACAGATGTCTTTATTGCCAATCAAAAAGAAAGTATTGGCGTTTTTTTACAGGTATTAAACGCGGTAACCGCCCAATTCAAAGAAATTGGGGGAATCGAAAGAACGGTAGCTGAAAATTACGGTCAGAAGATAGAAGATGTCCAAATATGGCTTTCAGGAACAACTTGGTCTCAAGAACAAATTAGCGAAGAAGAAATTAAAATAGTTCAAAATAGGCTGTTGGAGCTTAAAATGATTGAGAAACTAATAGAATACGATGATCTAATTTTAGATATTTAGCAGTATTTTCATAGGGAAATCGGCTGTTTTACAGCTTTTTTGACTAGTTCTAGGTGCTGGAATATCAATTCTAATTACTTAAAAGCTGTGTTCGATGAAGATGGTAAAGTGTTGCAAATTGTCATTTCGAGTGTCCCGTCCCGATAATTATCGGGATCATCGGGATCATCGGGATCATCGGGATGTATCGAGAAAGGTCATTTTCAATCGAAAAATGTAGATTTTTATTCAAACTTTGTTCAGAATTTCACTCGATCTTGCCTTTGCCGGCAAGCAGGCAGACACATTTTTCTTGGCTCAAATTCACGTTTAAAATAAATGGCCACATTCTTTATTAGTCTAACTGCCATTTTGTGTGATTGATCTGCTTTTGTCTAAATCAGGTTCAACAGTTCCTATTTCTGTTGAAGTAAAACAAATTTGGTTAAAATGGTAAAAACAGCTTGATTTTAGTCATTTTTGATACTTTTTACCGATTTTTGAACCCAAAAACCAATTTCTACCACTCAATTATCTGCTTTCCCTGTTCTTTCAAAAAAGCATTTGTTGCACTAAAATGTTTATTTCCGAACCAATATCCCCTGTTTGCACTTAGCGGGGATGGATGTCCGCTGCTCAATATTTTATGTCTACTGGAATCGATAAGCTTCTCTTTCTTTTTCGCATAGCCGCCCCAGAGTAAAAAGACCACATTTTCCTGTTCTCTAGATATGGTTTTTATGACGTGATCCGTAAACTCCTCCCAGCCTTTTCCTTGATGCGATCCCGCTTGGTGGGCGCGTACCGTAAGTGTGGCATTAAGAAGTAAAACCCCTTGTTGCGCCCAGTTTGTCAGACTTCCATTAGAAGGCATAGGTTTCCCTAAATCAGTTTCCTGTTCTTTAAAAATGTTGATCAGAGAAGGTGGCAGGGGCATATTTTCGGCCACCGAAAAACACAGCCCATTGGCCTGGCCTACCCCATGATAAGGATCCTGACCTATGATCACCACTTTTACGTCATCAAACGGACAAAGTTCAAAAGCCCTAAAAATCCATTTCCCCGGAGGAAAACACTTATGCTGTGTGTATTCTTCCTTAATATAACTGGCCAGCGTTTTGAAATACGGTTTTTCAAATTCTTGTTCAAGTACTGCTTTCCAACTTGGATGTATGTCAACGTTCATATAAATAGTAAATTTGCAAAGATCTTATTTTAGAGCTTGTTTAAAGTCCAATAGTCCGTTAAGTTTAGGTTTAAAATACTGAACATCAATAAAATAAGTTAAAAATAATTGCATCAAAAATAGGATAACTC
>JBDNGW010000486.1:0-4815 GCA_041689735.1 Leeuwenhoekiella sp.
AGTAGTCAGTAAATAGTAAGGAAGTAGCCATTAAGTAGTCAGTAAATGTTCGGTAAATAACCAATATTCGGTCAACAACGTTGATTTTTTCAGATGAAAGCTTTAAATTAATAGTTGGCTGAAAAGCATAATTTTTAGAGTTTATTTAAAGTCAATTCAAACTGATTTTTAAAGGTTTGTGGTTCTGGCTAAGTATAAAAACCGTAGAATATCGGGATATTCTACGGTTTTTAGACGACGCAACGGTTCACAATCCCGATAGCTATCGGGATGTAAATCAGAAAGGAGTCACTTTAAATAAGCTCTCAACCCTAAAACAACCTTATGAAAGCAGAAGATTATAAAGTAACCGGGACCATAAAATTACAAGATGTAGACACCCACGAGGATTTTGGTAAAAAAGATAATCTCGAGGATGAGCTGGAAGAGGTAAGCAAGGACTTGGCCGATATTCAGAACAAGCTCTACGCCCACGGTAAATACGCGGTGCTCATCTGCATACAAGGCACCGATACCGCAGGCAAGGACAGTTTGATCCGGGAAGTTTTTAAAGACCTGAATGCCCGTGGTGTGGTGGTACACAGTTTTAAGGTGCCCACTAAAAACGAACTGAAGCATGACTACCTCTGGCGGCATTACATCGCCCTGCCGGAACGTGGTAAATTTGGCGTTTTTAACCGTACGCATTATGAAAATGTAATCGTGACCCGGGTACATCCCGAGTATGTTTTAAATGAAAACCTGCCGCATATTAATTCGGTAAATGACATAACACCGGCTTTCTGGGACAAGCGTTTTGAGCAGATCAATGATTTTGAAAAGATTATCGCCCAGAACGGAACGCTCATTTATAAATTTTTTCTACATCTTTCTAAAGACGAACAGAAGCACCGGTTGCTGAGACGCTTGGATAAACCGGACAAAAATTGGAAGTTTTCTGCCGGTGATCTGGAAGAACGGAAATTATGGGATGAGTATCAGGACTGTTACGAAGATGCTATCAATAACACTTCAAAACCACATGCACCTTGGTACATCGTCCCGGCCGATGATAAACCCACCGCAAGGCTTATTTTGGCCAGAATCCTTCTGGAAGAACTGAAGAAACATCCGGACATCCAAAATCCGGAACTGGATCCTGAAACAAAATCACATATTGAGGAGTATCGAAAAGAGTTGGAAAGTGAAGAGTGAAAAGAGTTAGGAGTTTAGAGTTCAGAGTTTGGAGTGAGAATAGAAAATAGAACAAAGAGAAAAGAGAGCAAAGAGAAAAGAGAAATCTGATTGAAAATTGTGATTGTTCATTGCAACTGGAAACCGCGCCTGTCACTGCCACTGAAAACTGCGACTGCCCACTGCAACTGAAAACTGCAACTGATACCTGGAACCTATACTATTCAATAATTCTAACAATTAACGGGATAGCGATTCATTTAATTGTAAAACGCAAATGTTAATTAGGATTCGAATGTCACTTCGAGTGCGCGACGGTAGGAGCGTGTATCGAGAAGTGTTTGGTGTGTAGAAAAGAGAAAAGTAAGAATTGAGAAAATAGAAAAGAGAGAAATAGAAAAGGTGATCATTTCGATCTTTAATAAAAAGATACTAAAAATAATAAAAAACTATGAAAAAACGGCAATTATTAAGTCTTTTATCCTTGTTTATAGGATTAACTGGGTTAAATGCACAAACTGAACAAGATTCTGTTCAATTGCGAAAATTATATGATGTCTCTTTAATGGACGGGCAAAGTTATGAGTGGCTGCGTGCGCTTACTAAAGATGTTGGCCCGCGGTTAAGCGGTAGCGACGGGGCTGAAAAGGCGGTGCAATGGGCAAAAAAAGAACTGGAAGCAATGGAACTTGACAGCGTCTGGCTGCAACCGGTCATGGTGCCCAAGTGGACGCGCGGCACACCGGAAACCGCGTATTTTACAACGGCAGATTCAGAAAAAAAAGAAGTGCCCATCTGTGCACTTGGTGGATCAATAGCTACGCCAGTTGACGGACTTATCGCGCCCGTCGTTGAAGTGCAGGGCATAGAAGATCTGGCGCGTTATGGCAAAGAGCAGCTTCAGGGTAAAATCGTTTTTTACAACCGCCCCATGCAGCCCGATCTTATTGAGACCTTCCGCGCGTATGGCCATGCCGTAGATCAGCGTGGCGCCGGCGCTATGGAAGCGGCAAAATATGGTGCGGTGGGCGTGATCGTGCGTTCCATGAACTTGCGACTGGATGATTTTCCACATACTGGGGCAATGTCTTACGGCGATCTGCCCGATGATGCCCGTATTCCCGCTGCTGCTATAAGTACAAACGGAGCCAACTTACTGAGCAAAACCCTAAAAGCAAATCCTGACACCCCGTTTTATTATAAAATGTCCTGCGAAAACCATGAGGATGTACAATCATACAACGTCATAGGCGAGATTACCGGTAGCGAATCGCCAAATGAATATATGGTCGTGGGCGGACATTTGGATTCTTGGGATCTGGGCGAAGGCGCGCAGGATGATGGCGCTGGCGTGGTACAGAGCATGGAAGTGCTGCGGCTATTGAAGGCGACCAATTATAAGCCGAAACACAGCATACGCACCGTACTTTTTATGAACGAGGAAAATGGCCTGCGTGGCGGTACAAAATATGCCGAAGTGGCCGAAAAAAAGAATCAAAAGCACATTTTTGCCCTTGAAAGCGATTCCGGTGGTTTTGCGCCCCGTGGGTTTTCCTTTGAAATTGATGATGCCAACTTGGAGCAGGTTTTAAGTTGGAAAGCTCTTTTTGAACCGTATTTGATCCATGATTTTGAAAAAGGTCACAGTGGCGCAGACATTGGTCCGCTGGCGCAAGAAGGTATCGTGCTTGCCGGTCTACGTCCCGATTCGCAGCGTTATTTTGACTATCACCACGCGGCAAATGATACCTTTGAAGTAGTAAATCGACGCGAACTGGAACTGGGTGCTGCAACCATGGCGAGTTTAGTTTATCTTTTTGATACTTACGGTGTGAAGTAAACGGATTTTCACTATTTAGAATGGTTGTTTTATCCTGTTAAACTATCATTAAGCCCCGCATAAAATTAGGGTTATCCTATTACTTTTGACACAACTAAAAATCATCCGTTATGGCCTTTATTGGTTCCATTATAAAAAGTATTATAGATATCAGCGATTCTTTTACTACTGATGCCAGCCCGGTGGAAGAACAGCAGGAAGTGCTGAAAAACCTCCTGGATAAAGCTAAAAACACCCAATTTGGTCAACAGTATAGCTTTTCAGCATTGCTTCAGGCCGAAGATCTTGAAAAAACATTTGCTAAAAACATACCTTTTTTTGATTATAATAGCCTTAACGAACAATGGTGGCAGAAGATACATGACGGCGAAATAGATGTTACCTGGCCGGGAACGCCGGACTATTTCGCCCTATAAGTTCTGGCACCACCGGAAAAAGCAGCAAGCGCATTCCGGTTACCGAAGAAATGATAGACGCCATTCGCAGGGCAGGCATTAAACAAGTTGGTGCGCTCGCGCATTTTGACCTGGAACCTGATTTTTTTGAAAAAGAGATCATGATGCTGGGCAGTTCCACAGATCTGGAAGAACAGAATGGTTATCTGGAGGGCGAGATCAGCGGGATAAGTGCAAGCCGTATTCCATTCTGGTTTAAGGGCTATTACAAACCGGGCGAGGAAATCGCAAAAATGTCCGATTGGGATAAAAAAGTGGCCCATATTGCCAAAAATGCAAAGCAGTGGGATATAGGTGCGCTCAGCGGAATTCCGAGTTGGATGGAACTTATGCTCGAAAAGGTAATTGAGGTCAATAAACTGAAGACCATTCACGATATATGGCCCAATTTGCAGGTCTATACTTCCGGTGGTGTGGCTTTTTCGCCTTATGAAAAAAGTTTTAAGGCACTGCTGGGCAAACCCGTTACTATTATTGACACTTATCTCGCGTCAGAAGGCTTTATCGCTTTCCAGACCCGCCCGGAAACCGATGCCATGCGTTTGGTGACCGATAATGGGATTTACTTTGAGTTTGTCCCCATGAATCCTGATTATATAAACGAAGATGGTTCTGTCGTACAGGATGCTCCGGTTTATTCTCTAGCCGAAGTGAAAAAAGGTCAAGATTATATTTTGATCATCTCCACCGTAAGCGGTGCTTGGCGGTACCTTATAGGCGACACTATCGAATTTACCGATGTGGAACGGGCGGAGATCAAAATCACCGGCCGTACTAAATTTTTCCTAAATGTAGTCGGCTCCCAACTTTCGGTTAATAAAATGAGCGACGCGGTGCAGGAGCTCGAAGATCATTTTGATATTAAAATCCCCGAATTCACCATTTCCGCAAAGCGGAATCCAGACGATAACGACGAGTTTTACCACAACTGGTATTTGGGCACCTCAGATAAAGTGGATGAAAGGGAACTCGCCAAAAAACTGGATGAAAGTTTGCAAGAAGCCAATAAAAACTATAAAGTCGCCCGTGGCAAAGCCCTAAAAGGCGTAATTGTAAAAACGGTGAGCCCAGATGTTTTTCATGACTGGAACGCGGCCAATAAGAAAAAAGGCGGCCAGGTAAAGATGGAAAAGGTCATGGATGAGGAAAAGTTTAAAGAATGGGAAGACTTTGTGCGCAAGCAGTGAGCAATTAAGTAGTAAATAGTATATAGTAAACAGTATAAAGTATACTGTAAATAGTAAAAAGTTTGCAGTTATTTGGGAATTAAAACACAATGAATTATTGTCAGGATAGAAAGGGGAAAAATGATAAGAGAGAATGGAAAAATTAAGAGTTAACAGTTCA
>JBDNGW010000487.1:0-4839 GCA_041689735.1 Leeuwenhoekiella sp.
ACAAGATAGATGGCAAATACCTACAGAACTACCTAAATGAATTCTGTTACAAACTAAACCGGAGATACTTTTGTGACAGGCTCTTCGACCGGCTGGTCGTGGCGGTAACTCATCAGTACTGGTGCAATAGCGTTTAATCAAATTATAAAATGATCACAGTCTACAACATCAACCCAATACATCGTTTAATTATTCTTTGTTCTGCACAATTCTGGGATGCGTTTTGTTTAACATGCAGTAGGATTTTTTCATTAAAATGAACTACCACGAGGCAGAGCCATCGAGGTATCTAACGGAAGAAAGTTTTAGGCATTTATGAAAACCATCCGTTTTCAAACTTTCCTTTAATACCTCCGGCGCAGAGCATCGGGGAATTCTAATGATTACATTTAATAAGCTTTTTGAAGCAAAAAAATAAATAATTGTCCTTTTGCACGTCTGAAATCGCGAAAGTGTTGGGCTATTACCGAACCAACTACTCACGTTTTACATCGTTCATGAGCGACAGGTCAAGCCCGGAATCCTTTTTGGCATGCATTACCGTGATGTCTCCAGTCGTTTCAAAAACAACAGCCTTTACTTCGGACATTTTGCTGATGTTGGCCTGACGCAGTTTTGACCGGAGATCACCTTCGCTGACCCGGGCCTTGCGAAGGTTCTTCATGAGGATCTTTTCCCCATCCATGAGCAGCAATGGTGAATTGTCTACTGCATTGCGTATGGTTTTGTTCCGTCGTGCATAGGCCACCGTGACCTGCAGTAAATAGATGCTAGAAAGCCCGATTACGCCCTCGACAAGACTCACCGTGGAAGAAAGGACGGTTGTTGCGATTATTGACCCCACGGCCACGGTCATAGCAAAGTCAAAGCTGGACATTTTGGAAAAACTGCGCTTGCCACAGATACGGGTAAGCACGATGACCGAGAGATAAATTCCCAGCGTACTCAAAAAGACCAAAATTGCGCCTTCTTCGGAAATAGAAAATAATTTATCCATGGAAAAGTGTTTTTAGTATTGGCCCATAAATTACTACAGACCATACAGTCCTGAAAGCGGTTTAGAATTTTCTTATGACCCATTCAATTTTTTATGGGTAAAAACCGAAAAGCGGAACAAAAACGAAACGCTTCCATCTAAAACATGGATGGATCAAAAAACATAAAATTGTTCTTTAATTTTTTTAAAGAAAATTCTCAAGGAGTACGCTTAGACCATATGTACGCTATTCAAAGACCTGAAATTATTACAGCTAATTTTTAATCGGTTATAACTAATATTATATGGTTTAAGGCTATTTTTTGAGCTTTGCGCATGTTAATTTTATTGGTTATAGCGTGTTGTCACATTCAAGTATAAATCTCAAATTTTAAGCGTGATCATGTTATTTTGCATGCTGATCTGACCACTTAGCTTAAACAATTTTAACTTGTAAACAATAATCATTCATGGGCATACTTTTCCTTAGCATTGGCATCATTCTACTCCTCGTTGCAGTCTTAGATATTCTCAAAACGGTCATTTTCATTAACGGTGGCGGCACTCTTTCTAAATATTTGGCCGCCCGTATCTGGAATTTATTTTTCTTTTTAGCGAACAAAAAGGGGAGTTCCTTTATCCTTACCTATGCAGGGGGCTCGATTTTGATCCTCATGGTAGCGTTATGGATCGTTTTGGTCTGGGCAGGGTTCAGTTTTATCGTGCTATCAGATCACGATTCCGTTGTTGATGCTACCACGCTCCAGCCAGCCTCGATTATTGGGAAAATTTATTATGTGGGCTATACAATCACTTCCCTTGGTAACGGCGACCTTAAATCGGGCTCGGACAATTGGCGAATCATTTCCAATATTATGGGGATCAGCAGCATGATTTTCACGAGCTTGTCCATTTCATACATCCTGCCCGTACTTCAGGCGGTAATAGCAAAGAGAACCCTGGCCATATATATCAGTAAGCTTGGCAGGACACCTATGGCCATTATAAAAGGTGGCTGGACCGGTAAGGATTTCAGTCCCTTATATGCCCGGTTCGACACGCTGGAATCCATGCTACTCAAACATTCTGAACGTCACCTTGCCTATCCTTTACTTCATTACTTCCACTCGAACCGTAAGCAATCTGCAGCTCCCCTTTGTCTTGCCGCCCTTGACGAGGCCACCACCATTCAAGAGGTATATCAGCTGGACAAAACGGATAAGGCCTACCACTGGACCATATTAAGGGGAGCCCTGGACAATTATATAATAATGCTTGACAGTACCTTTACCAGTTCAACGGAAGAGGCACCACCCTTTCCTTATGAAAATCCGGTAAAAGGGGTCGTGATTTCTGAGGAAGAAAAGAAATCGAGACTTTCAAGGTTTAAAGAGCGACGGTGTAAACTGCTTGATCTGATTCAAAAAGATGGGTGGGCATGGGATGATCTATTGAGCGAAGAAGACCTAAAAAAAAATCCGAATCATGGTATTTAAGCTTACGTGGTTTTTATTATGAATTCTGAATTTTGAATTCTGAATATCGGACGAACAATGAAGCTACTCAATATGTCCCGGTTTATTATAGGAATATACTTGCTTTAACTAGTAGGTAGGTCGAGAAGTGTCGTTTTCTGAAATGTCATTGTCATCTAAATCAAAACATTTGAAATTTAAGGCTATGGAATGCATTTTCTCTTGCTGTGCACTGCGGACCTTTAACAACAGTTGCTATTTTCAACTCCGAACTCCGAACTCAGAACCCTGAACTCCGAACCGCGAAATGCGAATTCTGAATGTCGGTCGAACGATGAAGCTACTTTATATCTTCCGGTTATTTATCGGGATACTCTTGCTTTTACCGGTAGGCAAGTTGGGAAGTGTCGTTATCTGAAATGTTGCTGCCATTTAAAATTTAGGGAAATAGAAGGCATTTTCCCTTTCTGCCTTGCTGTGCATTGTAGATTTGTACACCTCAAGAATTTTTATGCTCTTGGAACTAATTACAATTAATCTGCCGTCTCCAATAGAAGGACACAGTAATAATGAAATCCATTGGCTTTTACAGAAGCAATTATTGCCCTGTAAATCCCAATTTAATGGGCAAAGTGATCTTTTATAACCTGTTCTGCGGCATGAAAACCGCACATCCCATGAACTCCGCCCCCAGGAGGTGTTGAAGATGAGCAGAGATAAATCTTTGAGTTGGACGTTTTATAAGGAGATATTTTAGTCACTGGCCGGGTAAAAAGCTGAGTAATATCTTGTTTTCCGCCATTAATATCACCGCCTATTATATTAGGATTAAAATCATGGAGCTGTTCTGTATTCATCGTAGCTCGTTTTAAAATACAATCTTTAAAACCTGGAGCTGCTCTTTCAATCTGGTTTTCTATTAATTCGGTATAATTATGAATGTTTCCGTGAGGAACATGACAATAAGCCCAGGCGGTATGATTTCCAACTGGCGCACGGGTATCATCAAATAGGCTATGTTGGGCAATCAGCACATAAGGGGTATCAGTCATTTGAGCCTTATGTATTTTAAGTTCAGAATTTTCCATTTCCTGAGAGGTAAAACCTAAATGTACAGTTCCTGATTTTCTGCATTTCTCATTTAAAAAAGGTATGGGTTCTTTTAATGCCCAATCCATTTTAAAAACCCCTGCTCCATATTTAAACGATTTTAGGCGATTTCTATAGAGCCAACTTAGATCTAATCCTTTTATATTTAAAAGCTGTTTTGGAGTGATGTCAAATAAATAAGCCGCAGCTTTAGGTAACGCATTCAGATCTGTAACGGTTTGATTGAATTCTATTTTACCTCCTAATGATTTGTAATAAGCAACAAGTGCTTTAATAAAATTATCAGCCCCTCCCTGTGGAAAGGGCCAACCAAATTTATGTGCCAGCGTGGTAAGTACCAGACCAAAGGACGATGAGGCCAAACTTTTCAGCGGTAATGTAGAATGCGCCGCTGATCCATAAAAAAAAGCTTTTGACCGGTCGTTTTTGAAATAATGATTTGCGATCATCGATGCTGACGGTAATGCTTTAAGTCCAAATTTTACAAATTCCAAGGGATGCTGAGGCCAGCCCAAAGGGCCCAACAAATCCGCGTCCAATTGATGCCAATTTTCAACCAGGGGCTGAAATAATTCTAAATACGCATCTTTATCTTGATTTAATTGATCTGCCGTTTGATGGATATCCTTATAGCAGGCTAAAGCACTTCCATCCTCAAAAGGCTGTGAAAAAGGTATTTCAGGAAAAATCCATTTCAGCCCAAAATTTTTAAGAGGTAAAGTGCTAAGATATGGTGAAGCAAGTCCTAATGGTAAAATTGAAGACCCAACGTCATGTTTAAAACCTGGCAAAGTAAGTTCTTCTGTCTTAGTAGAACCGCCCGGCGATTTCGAATGTTCAAATATTATAGTCTTTAATCCCTGCTGTTGTAACCGAATAGCAGCAGAAAGGCCATTAGAACCACTTCCTATAATTACAGCATCATATGCATATTCCATCAAGGTATTTTATTTATATCAAGAGTATCCAGATATTCTTTGAATGTTATGGACCCATGTTTTGGACTCAACATATCATGAGTTGTAATATACCTTAAATCCGCAGGCATTGTTAATAAGAAAGTGGAAAAGTCAATGAAAACAATGCTTCAGAGACTTTTCCCTTTCAATTATTTTCACTTATTTGGGTGAAAACATTCTTGCAGATGAAATGTACATATTCACAAAATAACATACAATCTTTTGGCGGGTTAAATTTCGCCGACAAAATTTTACGCAACGCTGGCATCTATGACCACATGGACGAAACGCTTGGCAATAGGGGCCTAATGGCAACTTA
>JBDNGW010000488.1:0-4969 GCA_041689735.1 Leeuwenhoekiella sp.
AAAAGTCCGCTTTCTCGTTCTCCCTAAGAAGAATTTCCTTTACTTGATTCAGAATATTAATATCTTCGGTATCCAGCAATAATTTTGCTAACGAGATTTTTTCAGCCTCTATATTCATGGTTGTTCCTTTTTATAAAGATATAAAATAATCACGATCTGAACCGGTGGGTATGTCTATTTAAAGACTTCTCCCATATAAGTTTTGACAACTTTTTTTTAACCTGGAAATTCACATTAGCATTTTAAGAAACGTTTCTTAAAATCTAACAATTTACATAAATCTGTATTTTTTAGCTAAGATATAAGGCGATCCCTGATCAACTTCCTATTTTTGCATTTTTGTGGAAATAACCAAAAATAGAAGATTTAGATAAGATATATGAAAATAGCAGTTGTAGGAGCCACCGGAATGGTAGGCCAAGTGATGTTGAAAGTACTGGCAGAACGCAATTTTCCCATTACCCAATTAATCCCGGTCGCTTCGGAAAAATCGGTGGGTAAGAAAATTGTCTTTAAAGATAAAGAATACACTATTTCTTCTATGGCTGAAGCAATTCAGGCGCGTCCGGATATCGCCATTTTTTCCGCTGGCGGCGATATTTCATTGGAGTTCGCCCCGCAGTTTGCCCAAGTGGGAACCACGGTGGTCGATAATTCTTCGGCCTGGAGAATGGACGGCAACAAAAAACTCATCGTGCCCGAAATCAACGCGGCCGAACTTACCAAAGAGAATAAGATCATCGCAAATCCCAACTGTTCCACTATTCAATTGGTGGTTGCCCTTGCCCCTTTGCACAAAAAATACAAGATCAAACGTTTAGTGATTTCCACCTATCAATCCATCACCGGTACGGGCGTCAAAGCTGTGCAGCAGTTGGAAAATGAGTATGCCGGCGAAAAAGGAGATATGGCATACCCTTATCCCATTCACCGAAATGCGATCCCCGCATGCGATGTTTTCGAGGAAAATGGATATACCAAAGAGGAAATGAAACTGGTCAATGAGACCCAGAAAATTTTTAACGATAAAACGATCGCGGTTACCGCCACTGCAGTGCGCATTCCCGTGGTTGGTGGTCACAGTGAAGCGATTAATGTGGAATTCGAGCAGGATTTCAACTTACAGGACGTGCGCAATTTGTTACGGGATAGCCCTGGCGTAACTGTACAGGATAACCCATTAACCAATACGTACCCAATGCCCATTTACGCAGAAGGAAAGAACGATGTGTTCGTGGGCCGTTTACGCCGTGATCATTCACAGCCCAACACCTTAAATATGTGGGTAGTTGCAGATAATTTGAGAAAAGGTGCCGCAACAAATGCCGTACAGATCTGTGAATATTTGGTAGAAAACAAACTCGTATAAACCGAAATGCCCAAAAAAGTTAAAACCTCCCGAATGTGCCGCTCGGGAGGTTTTTTTTTGGTTATATTTGGGAAAAATCAACGCCTTTCCCATGAAAAAAATAAACTATCTGTTCTTGCTCCTAGCTGCATTTGGCTATAGTCAGGAAAATTCCAATACTACCAATTCTAATAATAGCATGACTTTAAATTATCCCGAAACCAAAAAAGTGGATACCGTAGATACGTATTTTGGCGAAAAAGTGCCAGATCCTTACCGCTGGCTGGAAGATGATCGTAGTCCCGAAACCGAAGCATGGGTAAAGGCCGAAAACAAAGTAACCTATGGCTATTTAAAAAACATCCCCTACCGGGAAGAAATCAAGCAAAAACTCGAGAAAATCTGGAACTATGAGAAGATAAGTGCTCCTTTTAAAGAGGGCGAATACACTTATTTCTATAAAAATAACGGCCTCCAGAATCGATATGTCATTTATAGGTACAAAACGGACGAAAATCCCGATAGTGCGACCGTTTTTCTGGATCCTAATACGTTCACTGAAGACGGAACAGTTTCGCTGGGCGGCATGGATTTTTCAAAAAATGGCAAACTCACCGCTTACAGCATTTCCGAGGGCGGAAGCGACTGGAGAAAAGTGCTTGTCATGAACGCTGAAAACCGCGAAATCATGGAAGATACGCTGAAGGATATAAAATTCAGTGGTATGTCCTGGAAAGGCAATGAAGGTTTTTACTATTCTAGCTACGAAAAGCCAGAGGGCAGTCAGCTTTCGGCAAAAACCGATGAACATAAAGTGTATTATCACAAATTGGGCACACCACAAAGCGATGACCAACTTATTTTCGGCGGCACTCCAGAACAGAAACACCGCTATATCGGTGCCCAAGTCACTGAAGACGATCATTATTTGATCATTAATCCACGTACCTCAACATCGGGAAACAAGATGATGATCAAAGATTTAACAAAGCCTGATAGCGATTTTGTAACTATTCTTGACAGCACCGATACCGATTCGTATGTAATTGACAATGTGGGTTCCAAACTCTATATCGCCACAAATCGCAATGCGCCAAACATGAAGATCGTGACCGTAGATGCAGCAAACCCAACGCCTGGAAATTGGGTGGATTTTATTCCGGAAACCAGCAACGTGCTTTCGCCTTCTACCGGCGGCGGTTCCATTTTTGCTGAATATATGGTGGATGCAGTTTCGCAGGTAAAACAGTACGATTACGATGGCAATTTAATCCGTGAAATCGAACTTCCCGGCGTAGGCAGCGTGGGTGGTTTTAGTGCCAAAAAGGAAGAGAAGGTTCTTTATTACTCGTTCACAAACTATGTTACTCCCGGAAATATCTATAAATATGACATTTCCACCGGAAAATCAGAATTGTTCCAAAAACCGGCAATCAATTTCAACCCAGAAAATTACGAGAGCATGCAGGTTTTTTACACCTCCAAAGACGGGACGAAAATCCCAATGATCATTACCCACAAAAAAGGTCTGAAACTGGACGGCAAAAACCCCACAATGCTTTACGGTTACGGTGGTTTCAACATCAGTCTTACGCCTTCTTTTAGCATTACCAATGCGATCTGGATGGAAATGGGCGGCATTTATGCTGTTCCAAACCTGCGCGGTGGTGGAGAGTATGGCAAAGCTTGGCACGATGGCGGCATCAAGATGAAAAAACAGAACGTTTTTGACGATTTTATCGCGGCCGCGGAATATTTGATCGAAAACGATTATACTTCAAAAGAATATCTTGCCATAAGCGGCGGTTCCAATGGTGGTTTGCTGGTGGGCGCGACCATGACACAGCGCCCAGATCTCATGCAGGTCGCACTGCCCGCGGTGGGCGTGATGGATATGCTGCGCTACCACACCTTTACCGCTGGCGCCGGCTGGGCCTACGATTACGGGACGGCCGAAGATAGTAAGGAAATGTTTGAATACATTAAAGGTTATTCGCCCGTTCATAATGTTAAAGCTGGCGTAAATTATCCCGCTACATTGGTAACTACAGGAGACCACGATGATCGCGTAGTTCCCGCACATAGTTTTAAATTTGCCGCGGAACTGCAGGAGAAACAAGCTGGAAAAGCTCCTGTTCTGATCCGGATAGAAACCGATGCCGGCCACGGTGCAGGCACTCCAGTAAGCAAAACGATAGAGCAGAATGCTGATATTTTTGCCTTTACGCTGTATAATATGGGTTTTGAGGAATTGCCGAAGTAAATCCCCCTAACCCCCGAAGGGGGAACTGAAACGTAGAAAAGCACCAGACCTGTCAGTCCCGATAGCTATGCGGGACTGACAGGTCTTTTACAAACCAATATGCTCCAAGTTAAGATACTTACATTTTCATACGATCAGGAAATCGTGCTGCGCGACATGGATTTTACTTTGGAACAAGGCCAACATATTTCTATTTTAGGTGAAAGCGGTTGCGGAAAAAGCACCCTTTTAAAGCTCCTTTACGGCCTTTTACACCTTGAAAACGGACAGATTTTCTGGAAGGACAACAAGTTATTAGGGCCGAATTTCAATCTTGTGCCCGGCGAACCTTTTATTAAATACCTGGCGCAGGATTTTGACCTGATGCCCTTTATTTCGGTGGCTGATAATATTGCGAAATTTCTTTCCCGGAATTTTATGAAGGAAAGGAATGCCCGCGTGGAAGAATTGCTGGAAGTCGTTGATTTGACCGATTTTAGAGATATCCACGTCAAATTACTCAGTGGTGGTCAGAAACAGCGGGTAGCGCTGGCACGGGCTATTGCCAAAGAACCAGAACTGCTTTTACTTGACGAGCCCTTTAGCCACATTGATAATTTCCGGCGGAATGCCCTGCGGCGAAAACTATATGCCTACCTGAAAAAAGAAAATATTGCCTGCATTACCGCTACGCACGACAGCGAGGAAGCGCTTTCCTTTTCCGATGAAATCAAGATGATGCGCAACGGCACCTTTATACAGACCGCTACACCAGAAAACCTCTTTAAAAGCCCAAAAAATGCCTATATAGCCTCGTTTTTTGGCGATGTAAACCAGCTTTCGGGAAGTCTTTTCGAAAACCAGAACAGCGATGAGAAATTACTTCTACTTCCGCATCAATTAGTTGTTTCCAAAGAAAAAACCCAGTTACAGGTAAGTGTCAAAAAAAGCTATTTTAAGGGCGATTTTCAACTCATTGAAGCCGATTTTAAAGGGCAGAATATATATTTTAATCATTTGGAAGTGTTGGGAAAGGGACTGAAAGTTTTTTTAAAACGGATTGATCATTGATACCAGTATAAATTAACTAGCTCAGAATATGTCCACACAAGGCGAAATTTGGAAATAACTCCAGAACTTTATCATAAATAAACCGCACACTTGCCTGCCGTAGGTAGGTAGAATTTACTGTGGACTTAGAAAAAAAATGCAATAAATGATATTCTCCCAGTATATACCAACAATACTTCGTTTAGTTTTAGGCGGCTCTAGCACCGTAGGTTAAAAGCTTCCGGATCTTTTCCTTGTTTTTTGGTCTGTTCGGGTCAATGGCGAACACGCATAAAAATCTTTTGAGCATTAGGTCGTTGTTGTACAGC
>JBDNGW010000489.1:0-3586 GCA_041689735.1 Leeuwenhoekiella sp.
ATAATTTTTAAAAAGTAGTATTATGGGGAAATTCTAATTGAAGTAATTCGAAAAAGTATTTAATCAAAAAACCCGACTAAAAGTCGGGTTTTAAATAGCGGAATGATTATTTAATCAGGCGTCAGCCCTTATTTTACTTTGGTTACGATAGCTTCAAAAGCCTCAGGATGGTTCATTGCGAGATCTGCAAGCACTTTACGGTTTAAGGTAATGTCTGCTTTTTTCACACTGCCCATAAACTGGGAGTATGACATCCCATGTAAACGAGCACCCGCGTTGATACGGGTAATCCATAGCGATCTAAAGTTTCTCTTTTTCTGGCGGCGGTCACGGTATGCATAAAGCATGGCCTTTTCCACTGCGTTTTTAGCCACGGTATAAACGTTTTTACGACGTCCAAAATACCCTTTGGCCTGTTTGATGATTTTTTTTCTGCGGGCTCTAGAAGCAACCGCGTTTACTGATCTTGGCATAACTTTTAATTTTTTTGTAGTGGGCGATTCGAAAATTTTGAATTTTGAATTCTAAATTTTGAATTCTTTTAAAAGCCCAACTCCAGGGTTTGTGAATAATTTTAACCGGTTGCACGATTTATTTAAGGCGCAACATGATTTTTACGTTGTTTTCGTCAGCCTTATGTACTAAAGTGTCTTGAGTAAGGTTACGCTTACGTTTTTTCGACTTTTTAGTTAAGATGTGACTCTTGAACGCATGCTTTCTCTTGATCTTACCAGTTCCTGTAAGCTTGAAACGCTTCTTGGCACTGGATTTTGTTTTTAATTTTGGCATTTTCCTTAATTTATTTATTTATTCCGCTTTTTTTTATATTCAAGAATGTTTCAAAAAACTTCGAAACGTCATTCTAAAATTTCCCAATGAAAATTATAACCAAATCGTATCATATTAACTTATAATAAAACCAATTTGAGTAAAATTATTCCGAAAAATCTCGGAACGGGTTTACGATTATAGACTCTTTTAACAGTCCTGCTATTTTATTTTGACTTTTTGGGCGCCATGAACATAATCATGCGCTTTCCTTCAAGTTTTGGCATTTGTTCTACTTTTCCGTATTCCTCTAGGTCCGTGGCCAATCTTAAAAGTAAGATTTGACCTTGATCTTTATAGATAATAGAACGTCCTTTAAAGAAAACATAAGCTTTCAGCTTAGAACCTTCATCTAGAAACTTGATTGCATGCTTCTTTTTAAAATCGTAATCGTGGTCGTCTGTATTGGGACCAAAACGGATTTCTTTTACGGTTACTTTAGAAGCTTTGGCTTTTATGACTTTTTCACGCTTCTTCTGTTCGTAAACAAATTTCTTATAATCCATGATCTTACACACGGGTGGCTCTGCGTCTGGTGAAATTTCCACGAGGTCTAGCCCCATTTCGTCGGCCATTTCCAACGCTTTTGTAGTGGAGTAGATATCCATCTCTACATTGTCACCTACAAGGCGTACCTCACGGGCGCCTATCTTGCGGTTGATGTTATGCTGATCTTTCTTTTCTATCCTCGCTGGGCCTCTTGATCTTTTTCTACGTATTGCTATGACTATAAATTTTTAATTAAACTTCAAATTTTTTAAGGGTCTTACTAATATTCTGGTTGATTATGCCGGCAAACTCTGCAACCGTCATTCTCCCCAGATCTTCTCCTCCATGTTTACGTACAGAAATTGTACCATCATTGGCTTCCGTTTCACCAATTATGAGCATGTAGGACGTTTTCTTTAATTCGGCTTCCCTGATTTTTTTGCCCATGGTTTCTCCACGATCATCAATAAGGGCACGAATTTCGTTATTTTCAAGCGAATTCAAAACATTTTGGGAGTATTTTTCATACTTCTCACTGAGCGTTAATATCATAGCCTGCACTGGCACGAGCCATAGTGGGAAATTACCGCCAGTATGTTCTAAAAGTATCGCCACAAAGCGCTCCATACTGCCAAAGGGCGCGCGGTGAATCATCACCGGACGGTGCAGTTCATTGTCACTGCCCTTATACGTGAGTTCAAAACGTTCTGGCAGGTTGTAATCTACCTGAATGGTGCCCAGTTGCCAGTTGCGCCCCAGAGCGTCTTTCACCATAAAGTCGAGTTTTGGACCGTAAAATGCAGCTTCGCCGATTTCTACCACATAATTAAGCCCTTTGTCTATTGCGGCATTGATAATCGCATTTTCGGCCTTTTCCCAGTTTTCATCGCTGCCTATATATTTTTCTTTATCCTCCGGATCGCGGAGGGAAACTTGAGCGGTAAAGTTTTCAAAACCAAGCGATCCAAATACATAAAGCACAAGATCGATCACTTTTTTAAACTCTTCATCCAGTTGGTCGGGGGTACAGAAAATGTGCGCGTCATCTTGGGTAAAGCCGCGCACGCGCGTAAGGCCGTGCAGTTCGCCACTCTGCTCGTAGCGATAAACGGTTCCAAATTCAGCAAAACGTTTGGGCAGATCGCGATAACTCCAGGAAGTGGCGTTGTAAATCTCACAGTGATGCGGACAGTTCATGGGCTTGAGCAAAAATTCCTCACCTTCGTTGGGTGTAGTGATGGGTCCGAAACTGTCAGCACCGTATTTTTCATAATGTCCAGATGTGACATATAATTCTTTCTGGCCAATATGCGGGGTAATCACCATTTCGTAACCCGCTTTTTTCTGAGCTGCTTTTAAAAAGTTTTCCAGTCTTTCGCGTAAAGCGGCACCCTTTGGCAGCCATAATGGCAGACCTTGACCTACTTTCTGTGAAAACGTAAACAGTTCTAACTCTTTTCCTAGTTTGCGGTGATCCCTTTTTTTCGCCTCTTCGAGAAGTTCGAGGTATTCTGTAAGTTCTTTCTGTTTAGGAAATGAGATTCCATAAATTCGGGTAAGCTGTGTATTATTCTCATCAGCGCGCCAGTACGCACCGGCAACTTTCATCAGTTTTATTGCTTTAACGATGCCTGTGTTGGGAATATGACCGCCGCGGCAAAGGTCTGTAAAGGTGTCATGGTCACAAAATGTGATCGAACCATCTTCCAGATTTTCGATAAGTTCTACTTTGTATTCATTGCCCTGATTTTTGTACATTTTCAGCGCATCTTCTTTGGAAACACTGTGCAGGATGAAATTATGCTTTCCACGGGCAATCTCCAGCATTTTATCTTCAATGGCCTTAAAATCGTGCTCACTAAGGGTATTTTCGCCCATATCCACATCATAATAGAACCCCTTTTCTATAGCGGGTCCAATAGTGAGTTTTACTCCGGGATATAATTCTTGCAGTGCTTGCGCCAAAATGTGAGCGCTAGAATGCCAGAATGCTTTTTTACCTTCGTCATCATTCCAAGTAAAAAGCACTAGAGTGCCACTTTCGGTAAGCGGAGTTGAATTTTCTACGACCGTATCGTTATATTTTGCCGAAATAACATTACGGGCCAAACCTGCGCTGATGCTATTTGCAACATCTATAGGGGTTGTTCCTTTTTCCACCTCTTTCACACTGCCGTCTGGCAAGGTAACTTCAATCATGCCTTTTTTCTTTTATTTAGGGACGCAAAGATAAGAAGTTTTACATTGAAAAATACTGTAACAATGAGCA
>JBDNGW010000490.1:0-7819 GCA_041689735.1 Leeuwenhoekiella sp.
GCCCACTGCGCCTGCCTTTGCCGGTAGGCAGGTTGAAAATACTCGTCATAGCTACGGCTATGCCTGCGTTTTTCGCCTTGTGGTCAAACAAAATAACTGCCTATAATTCGGTCACTTTATTTCTTAACAGATCCTTAGTTATAATTCGAGAAATACCTACAAGGTTAAAAAGAAACCTTGCAGGATAGGAACTAGAATTATCAATCGAAATCCTAACCCTTTTTTTTTAATAAAAAACCTTTGATCTCACAAATAAACAGGAAAAACCACCCCTCTATCAGCAAAGCTGAAATTTTCCCCTCCTTTTTAAGGCGGGGAGCCCATAATGATTCTGACTATTATTTGATCATCCTGCGAGGTCTTTTTTTTGAACTTGTAAATATTGTTCAGTTTAATATTACAAGGTTTCCTTAAATCTTGCAGAATACTCTGAAATAAAAATTAAAAACTCGTAAATCTTTTTCCCTTTTTTAGTAAAAAACTTTTAATAAGACGTAAACACATTACTATATATCTTGGCGCATTTAAGAGTTGGCGTTGTTTTGGCGTCAACAACCGTACATTGATTTTTTCACGCATCCCGTGGAAAAGATCTGGCCCGTTTTCCACTTTATAGAAAATAGCCAGAAAATAGCGTTTCAGGTTAATATATTGTCTTAAACTGGTATTATTTGGATAATTGTCAAGGTATTTTTGAAAATCTGGAATGCTACGATCGCTTTTTTTGCTCTGGGTAATTTGGTTTTCGGCCTGCATAGTGTAGCTGCATGTAATCTGGGGATGATAGGCAAAGCGGTATTTTATGTTGGCTCGAATGTAAAAATCCACATCTTCAGAATAGGTGATGGTTGTATCAAAACCGCCAATTTCCTCAATAATTGATCTGCGGAAAGCAAAACTGCTGGGCGCAACCAACGGTTGCTGCATATTGGCTGCAAAAAAATCAGTGATTATATGCGGTTTTTTGCTCGATTTTAAACGGTTGTTCTGCGGAACGACCACATTTCCATTGGCAAAACATTCTTCGTAACCGGCGCCGAATAAATCAGCTTGGGGAAAGTTTTTGACGAGAAAATAAAGGTTTTTGAGATGATCCGGTTTCCAGCGGTCATCGGCGTCCAGCAAGGCAATAAGCTGCCCTTTGGCAGCGGAAATACCGGTATTCCGCGCTTGCGATAATCCGCCGTTTTTTTGATCTATAATTTGGATACGCGGATCATTGAAATTACGGATTACTTTCATGCTATTATCAGTAGAACCGTCATTCACAATGAGTATTTCAAAATCCAAAAAATCCTGCGCCAACACAGAACGCAACATCGCCGCCACGTGCGAAGCTTTATTATAAACGGGAATAACAACCGAAAATTCAGGCATCTGGAGCATTATTTTCGATTAATATGTGCAGTCTAAAGATGTCAAAGACGACAAGTGATGGATTTGCCGAATGTAAATTGGCCATAATCTGCGGTTTAAAACGCAAAATAAATTTCAATAAATGCCTTAAAATATCCGATTTTTCAAGCTTTTTGGCCATTTTTTGAATCCCACGATGATCTTCTGGAATTTGTCCGTTCTTATCAAAATAAGCAATGGACTGCATCGCGATTTTAGATTTTTCCATAAAAACCCCATTATCTTCAAGGCCCAAATGATAAGCGGGATTATCAATATGAAGCACTTTTATGGCCATTTTTTTAAGATTTGCCGTGAAAAGCACGTCTAGACCATAACGGTTTTCTAGAAAATCATTGGCCTTTAAAAAGCAGTCCTTCTTGATCAACATCACCGCGGAAAGCACCGAAAGATATGGATTTTTCTTCCTGCGGTTTACATTTTGCGCTTCGCGGAAAGTACCGTATTTCCAACGGAGCTCCTTTCCAGCAGGTTTGTGCGGCTCATATTGAATTCCACCGAAAACGAGTTCGTGCTCCTGCAGGTTTTCAGCATAGATCTTTAGAAAATCTGCCGAACCCGGCCACATATCTGCATCCAGAAATAAAAGCCAGTCGTAACGCGCCTGCGCTGCCAGATGGTTTCGCGTAGCGGTACGTCCCATATTTTCTTCAAAACGCTGATAAAAAACCTGATCTAATTTGTCTATCTCGCTGTTGTTGCACACGATATCCTGATTTGTCGAGTAATCATCAATTACCCTAATCTCAATTGTAACATTTAACTGCGCCGCCTGATTGTGAAGCGCGTTAACCAGCGATACAACGTCATAATTATAAACCGGAATAAGGATGGAAATCAAGAAATAGTAGGCTTTAGTTATTATCTTAGCAAAATAAATAATTAAAACCGAGAATGCCGGGTATCCAACAAGATTTGATCTTTTATATTGTAAAACGCCTTGAAACTGTTGCTGCTCAGTGCCGCCAGCAGTATGAGCATACACGGGGGAAAATAGGTTTTTTTGTTGTAGACGACTTGCTTCCACCGGAAATTACAATGCAGATCAACGCTGCTTTTCCGCCGGCCAGAGAAATGATGCTCAAAAAAAGCATCCGTCAGGATAAATATGTAGCTTCACAAATGGATAAATATAATCCATTACTGGAAAGAGCCGTTTTTGCTTTTCAGGATCCAAAAATAGTTGAATTAATTGCTGAAATTACGGGAATACAAAAGATGCAGCCCGATGCAAACCTCTATGCCGGTGGAATTTCCATGATGGGCAAAAATCAATTTTTAAATCCGCATCTTGACAACTCGCACGACAAAGACCGGAACCTGTGGCGCGTGCTCAACCTCTTATTTTACGTCACGCCAGACTGGAAAGAAAACTTTGGCGGCAATTTGGAGCTTTGGCCTGATGGATTGCAGCAAAAACCGGTCACTGTGCATGGCAAGTTCAACAGACTGGTGGTAATGGCAACGCATGATGACGCGCTACATTCCGTCTCACCGGTCACGCACCATGGGTTCCGTAAATGTGTATCAAACTATTATTTTGCTGAAGCACCGCTGCGGGATTCAGATAAATTTCATGTTACCTCTTTTAGGGCGTGCCCGGGAAATAAATTGAAAGATAAAATGCTAAAAGCCGATACCTGGTTGCGCATGAAGGTGCGGAAAATTTTTAAGAAAGGGATCGTTGAAAATCCACATGTGTATAAAAAAGAAAAGTGAAATTTGCGCAATCTATGGATAATCTTTCGTTGTCCACAATAATAAATAAACATCAGTAATAGAATCAAAATTAATGAATAAACAGCCAAAACCAGACTCAAAAAAATATACGGATTTAATATCCGAAATTCAGAAAGGACAAATTAAAATCCCTAAATTTCAACGGGATTTTGTTTGGAGCATTGATAAAACCGCAAAACTTTTAGATAGTATTTTAAAAGGTTATCCAATTGGAACTTTCATTTTGTGGGAAACAAACGAGAGATTAAACGATATTAAAAATATTGGAAATCTTAAATTACCACCTATTCCAGACGACATAAAAGTTCAATACGTTTTAGATGGACAACAACGCATTACATCTTTGTATGCAGCATTTTTAGGTGCCTCAATCCAAAAAGAAGGCGAAAAAAAGATTACTGATTATAGTTCCATATTCATTGATTTAGAAGGCGACATTGACAATAACGATGAACAAATCATTGTTTCAGAACAACCTGAATCTAAAAACATTTCTTTAAAAGATTTACTGAATTCAAAGTATAGTGATTTAAGAGAGAATTATATAAGTGACGATATAGATAAAATTCAAGAATATAAAGAAACTTTTACTTCTTACGATTTCTCAACAGTTGTACTTCGTAAAGAAGATATTGATTCTGCAATCGAAGTCTTTACTCGAATAAATACAGGCGGACAAACATTGACTTTATTTGAAATAATGTCTGCAAAAACTTATGACGAGGAACAGAAATTTGATATGCAAGACCGATTTCAAAAATTACTTAAAGAACTTGAAGTCAGCAAATACGAAACAATTTCAAGTACAGTAATTATAAATGTTTTAGGTCTAATACTAAGCAAAAACAAAGAATGTAAACGAAAAGTCGTTTTACAATTAGACAAGCAAAGTATTATCGACATTTGGGACGATGTTATTTCAGCACTTAAAGAAAGTATTGATTATTTCCGTTCAGTTTACAGGATTCCGGTATCAACACTATTGCCTTACGATACACTTTTAGTTCCTTTCAGTTACTTCTTTTACTATCAAAAAGAAAAACCAAAAGGTGAGCAGATAAAATATTTGCAAGAGTTCTTTTGGAGAATTTCATTATCGTACAGATATTCAAGTTCAACGGAATCCAAACTTGCTCAAGACATTAAGAGAATTGACAAAATCCTTAATGGAGAAAGACCGAACTACGATGAACTAAAAGTATTTCTAAGTTCAGCACGAGATTTAATTGACACCAGTTTTAGTGCAGGAAGTAGTTATTGTAAAGCTGTTCTTTGTTTGTTAGCATATTCAGAGCCAAAAGATTTTCAAGATAACGGAAAAGTTATCCTTGATAATTCGTGGTTAAAAATGGCGAATAGCAAAAACTATCATCACTTTTTTCCAAAATCATATTTAAGAAAACAAGGAATTGGAAATGAAAATAGTATAGTAAATATTACTTTGGTTGGAGCAGATTTAAACAAACGCAAAATTAGAGCAAAAGCACCTTCAATTTATATTCAAGATTTCTTGGACGAAAACGATGGTTTGCATAAATCAATTAAATCTCACTTAATTGACAACATTGACGATTTTGGAATTCATAGCGATGATTATTCTGTGTTTTTAGAAAAGAGGGCGACTTCTATTTTTAATGCTTTAAAAAACAGAATAGAATTAACGACAACAGAAAAGGTTGAGGACACGGAATTAAAGGAATTAATATTAATCGGAGAAAATGAAAAGTTGGAAATGAAATCAACTTTGCGTTATGATTTAAGACAGAATATTGTAAATAAAAATTTAGAATACGTTATCGCTAAAACTGTTTCAGCATTTTTAAACAGCGAAGGCGGAATTTTAATAATCGGAGTTGATGATCATGGAAACGCTTTGGGACTCTTAAAAGACATCGAAACATTTTCTAAAAAAGACATTGACGGATTTGAATTACATTTAAGGAACATTATTAAAAAACATTTATGTTCAAATTTTGAAAAGCATTTAAAAGTTTCGTTTCCTATAATTGACGAAAAAACAATTTGTAAAATTAAAATCCTAAAAAGCGGAAAACCAGTTTTTGCGAATTTTGAGGGAAAAGACAGTTTTTACGTCCGAAATGGAAATTCGTCAATTCCGAAAAATAGAGAAGAACAAAGCGAGTACGAAAAGTTACATTGGAAATAATGACTGCGGGCAACAAGGTATATTAAATATAATTCGAGTCGCTGTAAACACAAAGGTTTAGGCATTTTTTATAAGTTGCCAATTTTTTAATTTGACTTGTGTTTATCTGAAACGAACTGTTTTTTTTTGCAGTACGTTTCATGTACAAATCCGATAGCCATTGCATTGCCAAAAGGAAATTCTGACCTTCCCAAAAGAAATATAAAAATAGAGAACTAAGTGTGAAAATTAGGGAAAATCATTTGAATCAAGAGTTTTAGGAAAATAACCTTCTGGAGGCATTAAATCGTCTTTTGCACTACTTCAAAAATCTTATTGCCGTCGCATTTTAAGGTCTTCGACGGAAATTTCAGCAGCAAAGCATAATCATGCGTTGCCATCAGGATCGTATTTCCGTTTTTATTGAGTTCGAGCAAAACGCCCATTACCTCTACCGAAGTCTGTGGATCGAGGTTTCCGGTGGGCTCGTCGGCAAGGATGAGTTCTGGGTTATTGAGCAAAGCCCGCGCGATACCAACACGTTGCTGCTCACCGCCCGAAAGTTGGTAGGGAAATTTAAAGCCTTTGGTTTTCATATCCACTTTTCCCAGTACGGTATCAATACGGTCCTTCATTTCATCTTTATTTTTCCAGCCGGTCGCCCGTAGGACAAAACCCAGATTATCCGCAACATTGCGGTCGTTGAGCAATTTAAAATCCTGAAACACCACTCCCAGTTTCCGTCGTAGAAAAGGAATTTCTTTCTCTTTTAAATGCGTCAGGTCAAAATCCACAATGCGCCCTTCCCCCTGTTGCAGCGGCAGATCGCCGTACAGGGTTTTCATAAAACTGCTCTTTCCAGAACCGGTCTTGCCAATGAGATAAACAAATTCGCCCTTTTTTATAGTGATGGTGACATCAGAAAGTATGAGGCTTTCCCGTTGAAAAATGGATGCATTGCGAAGTTGAAGGACTTCTGTCTGGGACATAAAAACAAGGTTTGATAAATTAAGTTCAAAAATAGCATAATTTTTAGGAGCTTAAACCCTTCCCGCTATTTTTCCGCCTTAGGCGAAAAGATTCTGACAGCCTAAATGTTGCCACAAAAACAAAGATAAGCACCCCGCCAAATAAGGGAACGGAGAACCTACTGTTATTGCCATAAGTCACCATGCGCCACCGATGCCAGCAGCACGCTGATTGCAATAAGAAACAGCGGATCAAAAAACAGCTCTTTTCGCCTTAAAATCCGGAAAACCAGAACACAAAAACCAATGATCAGGAATATATGGGCCACTACAACAGCCTTGCGCTCCAGCCACCAGAATCGTTCAAAACCATTGTACCAGGAAGCACTCTTGAAATTTGCTGGAATTCTATAAAAAGAACTGCGCCAGAAAAGTACCCAAGAATGCAAGGATAATCTCAAGTACGCAGCTGGATTTTCCCTGATCAAATTGCGTGAAATAACGGCCAGTTCCGCCGAAAGCTGGGGCAGATCCTTACCAGTTTTCTCTTGAATTTCAGGAATCGCTTGCCAAATGCTCATTGCGGCATCACCGCCAGCATTGATAATGCTGTCGCGGTGGGCGACATAAATATCGCGGATCACACTATATCGATCTGGCGCTTTTTCAAAAAAGGGCATCGTGGCCTGGGAAAGATTGATACCATAATAAGAAGTAACCACAAATGCCCCGGTATTCTTATGGTTAAGGCTGCTCCAACCTATAAAACAGCAAAGCGTAGGAAAGAAAATCACAAAGGCAGGAACTAGGGAACATTCCCATTGTTTAAATACATTCCGTAAAAAAACCGTACCCGCAACAACGAGTGAAAAATAGAGAAAAAATGGGCGCGTCAGGAACAGCGCCGCCAAGGCAAGGCCTAAAAAAATGGATCCTTTAAAGGAAAAATGACCTTTGTGAAAATCAAAAAGAATATAGATCCACAAAGAAAATGTAAAAAGGAACAGGCTTAAGGTTTCGGAAAGGATTGAAAATTCAAAAAATGTGATATTCAAGAAGGAGGTAAAAACAATTCCTGCCGCTAAACCCCATTGCAAATTGCATGTTAAACGGTTTACGGAATCAAAAACGAACATAAAATTCCCAAAACAAGTTGCAAAACCACAACTAGATGTAAATTCAAACCTCCCAATAACAGCAAAAGTGGATACATTGGAGTGCGCTCGCCATTATAGCCTGCTAAATTGAGCGCTGAGATCCTTTCCGCAAGTACCGTGTAAGTTTCGGTATCATTAAAAGAGGAAACAGACCAGTCATACCCATACCAGCAACACAATCTGAACACTATTCCCACCCCAACAAGAATGAAAATCGCCTGTTTTTTACTCATTTTTACCTGGTCTTAATCATACTAAGGATCTGTTTAGAAATAACCTGCCCATTTCTATGGGTTCTTTTGCCCAGCAACTGCGCCTGCCTTTGCCGGTAGGCAGGTTGAAAATACTCGCCATAGCTACGGCTATGTCTGCGTTTTTCGCCTTGTTGATGA
>JBDNGW010000491.1:0-2441 GCA_041689735.1 Leeuwenhoekiella sp.
CACGGGATTGGGATCGCGCATTGCCGGGCTGTTGTCATGTTTATGTTTTTTATAGTAATCGGCGTATTCCTGACGGTATTTTTCAAAGGCGGGCTTCAGTTTCTCCAAGGTTCTTTTCCTATCGGAAAAGTCTGCATCAGTCGGGAGATCCAGCACCAAAGGTTGAATTTTGGTACGCAGAAAATGATCTGGACAGGAAGTCCCCATGGGTGCAAGGCGCTCACGATTGTTACTGTTCGTATATTCCAAAACCACATCGCTATCCGTAAAATGGCCTATCATGCGATTTTCGGAAGAAGCTAGCCCACGCAACAAAGGGATCAGTTCGGCTGCTTTTTCCTTGCGTTCTTCCGCAGGGAGCGATTTTATCTTTTGACCGCCGAAAACTTCTCCATTTTCCTTGATTTTCTTTGTTATGTACTCCGAGGCCATTTCGATAACCTCCAGGCTGTTCATATAGCAATCATAAGAAGTTTCGCCCCAGGTAAAAAGCCCATGACTTCCGAGCACGATCCCACGGATACCGGGATTTTCTTCCAGGCACATTTCCAATTGGAGGCCAAGATCGAAACCGGGACGTTGCCACGGAACCCAGCCCATAGTGTCCCCCCATATTTCTTTGGTGACCTTTTCACTGTCCTGTGCAGCAGCAACAGCAATTAAAGCATCTGGATGTAAATGGTCTATATGCGCAAAAGGCAATAATCCATGTAAAGGCGTATCGATCGAAGGGGCCTTACTGTCCAGATCGTAAATGCAATGGTTGAAAAGTCCCACCATACGGTCTTCATCTTCAGGGCCATCATAAACGTTTTTCAAGTTGCGTAAGTGTTCTGTATATAAACCGGCGATTCCTTTTCTGGTGAGGGTCCCGATGTCTCCACCGGAACCTTTTACCCACATCACCTCGACCTCCTCATTGGTCAACGGATCCTTTTCCATTGTTTTACAACTGGTATTCCCACCACCATAATTGGTAATTCTGAGATCTGCGCCTAGAATATTGGAGCGGTAGAGAAACAGCGCAACCTGATCGTCGCCGAGTTCGGCAGCTTTTTGTTCATCCCATAAATAATTTACGTACTGAAAAGTTTTTTCCATTATTTCTTTAAATTTTGGTTTTAGTCTTCTGTGTCAAATTTAATTTTAGAATTGGTTAATGGCATCCTGTACTGTGCTGCTAAAGATTTCTCGAATACCAAATTTTTTGACGTCACATTTGGTTATTTTTACAAAATATAGCCAATTTAGTATTACCCAAACCAACCTATTTGCATATATGTCAAACAACCTGCACATACAGATCAATGAAAATTCGCGAATACCAAAGTATAAGCAAATCGTGTACTCCATAACTGAAAGTATTGGCAAAAATCAAATCAGTGTTGGTAAAAAAATCCCTTCAATCAATGAGTTGAGTGAAGAGCTATATCTTTCTAGGGATACTGTTGAAAAAGCCTATAGACTTTTAAAGGAAAAGCAACTTATTGTTGCGGTAAAGGGTAAAGGTTTTTATACTTCTAAAACAGATTTAATTTCCAAATTAAACGTTTTCTTTCTGGTCAATAAGCCAAGCACTTATAAAATGATGATCTACAATTCATTTGTTCACACGCTGGGGATCAATGGTCACGTTAATTTGTTTATTTACCATTGTGACCCCAGTTTATTTGTCCGGTCGCTGGAGCGAAATTTGGGCGCTTATGATTATTATGTGCTGATGCCCCATTTTCGGGATGAAAATTCTAATCATGTTAGTTATACTGAAGCTATTTTAAACGTGATCGAGCAAATCCCAAAAGACAAATTGATCATGCTTGACAATATAAAACCGGGTATTAAAGGCAATTATGGTGCTATTTATCAAGATTTTGAGAATGATATTTTCAATGCCCTAAAAGAGGCTTTGGAAAAATTAAAAAAATATGATAAAATCATTTTGGTATATCCCACAAAATCTGCCAACCCTTATCCTAAAAGAATTTTGCATGGTTTCAGAAAATTTTGTATACAACATAATTTTGATCATGAAATTTTGGATGAAATATATGAGGACATGGAGCTGCAAAGTAAAGATGTCTATATCACGATTCAAGAACGGGATTTGGTCAATTTAGTGCGTCAGACCCGAGCTAAAAATCTGATTCTAGGTCAGGATATAGGTATTATCTCTTATAATGAAACTCCCCTCAAAGAATTATTGGGTATTACCGTAATCAGCACTGATTTTAAGGTAATGGGGGAATCTGCTGCTTATATGGCCCTAACAAATAAAAAGGAAAAGGTCAAAAACGTATTTAAGTATATAGAACGAAACTCGGTGTAAACATCATTCTTATCCATTATTGAAATTCAGCAATATTTTTCCAATTTCCAGATTTTGCCGAATCAAGTACCGCTTCACAAATTTTCTGTGTTTCCAGGGCATCTTTAAAAGTGGG
>JBDNGW010000492.1:0-3068 GCA_041689735.1 Leeuwenhoekiella sp.
ATAAACATCAATTTGACGTTATTGGCCCGTATAACAATGATTACAAATATTCCGAAATAAAGAAAGATTTTTACGTAAGGACGCTGTTCCCTTTTGAAAGCAAAGCGCTGTTGACCAATTTATATAACGATAATTTCTCTGTTTTTCTTACTGGCGGAGCAACGTGGGAAATGTTCAATGATAAGAAAAAAACCATTGTAAAAGATTTCATCCCAGAAGATGAAATAAATATCGAGAACTTAGAAAATCCCTCAAGCTATTTAGTACTTCCTTTTAGCAATGCCCTGGATACTTTTGAAATTATAAATGAATTCAAATAAAAATTAGCCAGCAGAAAATCTACTTACAAACCATTGCTTTTCACTACTACCATGCGAAAGATCAGTTTTATCTTATTTTATCTTCCGTTATATTCGGTAAGTTCCCAGAGATCCCTTGGCGCGTTGCGCATTTTAATTTTTAACAGGTCATGCCATTGGCTTGGATATCCGATCTGCAAGATTACGTGAAGACTGTTTTCCTCACTTTTTAGCCTGTAATGCTTGAGTTCTTTCCGGTAGGTAAGGACAGAATTCTCAAAAGCGGCATAAAAATCATTCTCTCCAATCTCATTGATAACCTTTTTAATTACTTCCCTGTCCGTATTAATAAAAATATACTTCATAGTATGCAATTTGGATATATTCCAAAAATATGGAAATATTACGAATTTACAAAAAGAATTGTTTTTTATATGATGTTATTTCCGAAGGCGGCTCATTGATTTTATTGACATCATTAGGACCTTGAAGAATTTCTTTTAGGGATTTTATTTTATAATGGTTGATTGTCCGCTTAATGTCCTAAAAGATAAAAGCAGCTCAAATTATTCATGTTTTTCTTAGTTGAGATGCTTTTTGTCTACCCTTCGACTTTAGTTTATCCTGAGCAAAGTCTAAGGGCTCAGGATGACAAAAATCAGATCAGGACATTAAGCGGATATACATTATAATGGTTTGCGCAACGCTTAAGAAGCTTTTAGAATTCAAAATCACTTAAACAAACTCGAAAAAGTCTGGCATTACTCTTATATAGCTTTCCAGACTTATAGATTCTATAAGTACAAATTGTTATCAAAAATCATTAACAACCATCAAAAAAGCCCCAAAATCGACCGATTTTGGGGCTTTTTAGCTATTTTATAAATTCTTTAATTTCTTGGCGTCTTGTTTCCATCCGATTTTGAGCCTACGCGTGACATTGCGTTTCTAAAACCTATATCATCCGTTGCCATAGTTTGTGGTAAATAGCGACGCTGGGCAGGGTCTAACCAGTATTCCCTATCTTTCCAAGAACCACCTTTGTATACACGAACTTCATTGTCTATAAGTGTCGTGCGGCTGTTTGTCTTATCATAGTCGCGTACCATTTCGCCATCTGCACTGCTCACTTCATTTACCGGGGAGTTGTACATACGGTCGCCATTGGTTACATAACCTTGATAGTCACGTGATGACTGTCTGTCGCCATCCCTAAAATCACGGTTGTCACTCTGTGTAAACTGCGTCCTCATATACGTGTCATTCTCGTCTATGGGTACCTGCAAAATCTGACCGGGAAGGTCACGCGCTACAATTTTTCCATTTTCTAGAGTGTCATAAACGATCTCGCTGGTAGTCAATACTTTTACCGTTCCATCTTCATTAGTGGCGTTTTTGGTGTAAACGTTTCCACGGAAATAATTAAAATCGTTGAATTCATTATCTATGATAGGTCGATATACATCAGCGACCCATTCTGAAACGTTTCCGGCCATATCATAAAGACCATAATCGTTTGGCTCGTAGGATTTAATTTCGGCAGTAATATCTGCATTATCATCAGACCATCCAGCAATACCACCATAATCACCGGCACCTTGCTTAAAGTTGGCTAATTGATCACCACGGGTACGGCGGTTTCCAGAGCGGGTGTAGGCACCATCCCATGGATATTTTTTCCGGCCACGGTATACATTGTATTCCCTGATGCCTATAAGACCAAGAGCAGCGTATTCCCACTCCGCCTCGGTAGGCAGTCTGTATTTTGTGGTAGAGATAATACCGTCGCTCATTCTGACATATAAGTCATGCACACCTGAAGAATCCGTTGCATCTGGATTATTCTTCTTTTCACGGCGCTCCGATTGCTTTCCACCGCGATTTATAGAATCATTGCCACCATAGGTTAAACTGGGAGCCTGAAGATAGGTGTCTGTGTCAAATGTCTTATCTGCGTCATAAATATATTTTGCACCTTTTTCGGTGTAACCTTCACGCTCTAAGATAAGTTCATTGTATCTATTTGTTCTCCAATTGCTGAATTCTATAGCCTGTATCCAGCTTACGCCTACCACGGGATATTCACGATAAGCCGGGTGACGCAGGTAGTTTTCGGTCATGGTTTCATTAAAACCAAGACGGTTGCGCCATACCAAAGTATCTGGCAGGGCACCGTAATAAATGTTTCTGTAATTCGCTTCTGTGGGAGGAAATACTTTTTTTAGATAATCGAGATACTCGAGGTACATCAGGTTAGTGACCTCGGTTTCGTCCATATAGAAAGACTGTACATGCTGCTGGGTTGGGCTGTTGTTCCAGTCATGCATCACATCGTCCTGTACGCGGCCCATGGTAAAAGTGCCACCTTCTATAAAAACAAGACCTGGAGCTGCTTCCTGTTCTTTGTAGTCGGTATTGGCCTGAAAGCCACCATCCTTGTTATTAATGCCCCAGCCGGTTGCGCGTGAGCTATTTTTATAATCGTTTTTGCGACCGCAGGCTATAAGTAAAAGCGCCGAAAAGGCTACGAGCAGCGTTCTTTGCACAAGATTTTTGTTCATCTTTGAAGTTCTTTTTTAAGCAAATTTGGGTCTGCAATATACTAATTAACAAGAAATAATCAAGCAAATATAGTTTTTTGCAGTTCGTCACCATTAAGGACTCTGCTCTAAAAACGGAATAATTACATCTTTAGTATTACTTGTAACTATTTTTGGGGGTTCCTTATTTTATACTTTGCTTTGCATAATCACGTTATAATCTTAATGA
>JBDNGW010000493.1:0-5514 GCA_041689735.1 Leeuwenhoekiella sp.
TACTAAGACACAATTGGATCAAGCCATTGATGCTTTTACGAAAGTGGGGAAAAGCTTGAAAATCATTAATAAGCTACATTATTAATAGCTTAATGGTTTTAACGTTTTAATAAAACTTTATTACTTTAGGCTTTGTTCATAAATGCCAACAACTTAATTTTACTCTAATTAACACTTAAAATTACAATCAAAATATGAAAAATCTTAGCAGATTACTGTTATTCGCTGCCCTCGTTTTCTTCGGAACGAATGCCGTGAATGCACAAGACGAGAATAATCCATGGGGAATATCCATAGGTGCCAATGCAATTGATACTTATCCTGTAGGTCTTGATCAAAATATGGACTTTGGAAACACTGGAAAATTCCTAAATGAATTCTACAATGTAGATGATCACTGGAATATTCTTCCTTCCGTATCTACATTAGAAGTTAGCCGTTACGTAGGTGATGGTTTTATCGTTGGTATCCGTGGATCTATCAACAAGATTGATAAATTAGGAGACAGTAGTGCAGATGATCTTGCATACTATGCTGTAGATGGTATGGTATCTTACAGTTTTCGCGATGCTTTGTTTGGCGAAGGCGGTTGGTTCGATCCTTATTTAGGTATAGGTGGTGGTTATACATTCCTTGATGATATTTCAAGTTTTGGAACTGCTAATGGTACTGTAGGTCTTCGTATTTGGTTAGCTGAAAACATCAACTTTAACTTAACCTCAACCTACAAACATTCCTTTGAAGACAGTAATTTAAAACATTTCCAACATACTGCTGGAATTGGTTTCGTATTTGGTGGTACTGACTCTGATGGAGACGGTATATATGATAATGATGATGAGTGCCCAGAGACTCCGGGTCTTAAAGAATTCAATGGTTGTCCTGATACAGACGGTGACGGCATTAAAGATTCTGATGATGCTTGTCCTACGGAATCTGGTACTGCAGAAATGAATGGATGCCCTGATACAGATGGTGATGGTATTGCCAATCCTGATGATCAGTGTCCAGATGTAGCTGGTGTTGCAGCATTACAGGGATGTCCTGATGCTGACGGTGACGGCGTAAAAGATAGTGAAGATAACTGTCCTAATGAAGCCGGTCCTGCCGCTAATGATGGTTGTCCTTACGAAGATGCTGATAATGACGGTGTTTTAGACAAGGATGATGACTGTCCAGAAGTTGCTGGTTCTGCATCCAACAATGGTTGTCCAGAAATCACAGTAGAAGTTCTTGAAGAATTGAACGTACAAGTTCGTACCGTATTATTTGATCTAGGTAAAGCTAGTGTAACCAACGATTCTCAATCTACATTGGATGATGTTACAGAAACTATGAAGGAATATCCCAATACTCGTTTCTTAGTAGAAGGTCACACTGATAGTTCGGGTAGTGATAAGTTGAATATGAACCTATCCACTGAGCGCGCTGCTGCTGTTAAGGATTACTTGGTAAGTCAAGGTATCCCTATAACACGCCTTTCTTCTCAAGGATTTGGTGAAGAGCAACCTGTTGCAACAAATGCCACTCGTGATGGTAGAGCTAAAAACAGACGTGTTGAATTGTCTCTTATAGACGATAACAACTAAGATTTTTTAAATATAATTTGTAAAAATGCCCTGAGAAATCAAGGCATTTTTTATTTTTAGGATATGATCACATTTATAGATGAACTTGTAGAAAAAATATTTACAAGCACACACAACCTGGCATCCATCCAGCTTATAATGCCCTCCAAAAGGGCGGGGACACTTTTCAAAAAGAAAATGTCCCATCGGTTAGACGGTATAACCACCTTTTTGCCGTGTGTAATGAGTATTGAAGAGCTTATTGTAGAAATGTCCGGTTTAGCCACCATTCCCCAAACCCAATTACAATTTGAAATGTATAGGGCATATCTGAAGATACATCAAAAGGATCCTGATTCCTTTGTTGAATTTTTGGCTTGGTCACCTGGCGTTTTGGGGGATTTTAATGAGATTGATCGCTATTTATTGCCCACAGCATCCTTTTTCAATTATCTTGGAGCAATTAAAGATTTGGAGCATTGGTCGGCAGATCCAGATCCAACCCCCATGATCAAGCAGTATCTTAAGTTCTGGAAAGAGATTGGCATTTTTTATGAAACGTTCAATACCTTATTACAAAAACAGGGGCTCGGTTATCAAGGGATGCAGTATCGCCAAGCCGCAGCCTTAGCACAAAGCTACACTTCGGCAAGTCAAAATCATTTTATATTTGCTGGTTTTAATGCTCTTAACAATGCTGAGCAACATATTATTAAGTGTTTTTTAGATAACAATCAAGCCGAAATTATTTGGGATATAGACAATCATTTTCTTTCGGACACCTCCTACAATGCAGGCCGTTTTATTAAAAGTTATTTAAAGGAATGGAAACATTTTCAGAATAATCCCATTCAGAAAGGCGGCGATTGTTATACCAACATAAAGGATATACAGTCTATTGCTATTGCGGGAAATATAGGTCAGGCGAAATACGTTGGTCAGTTGATTGCTACATTATCATCGGAAGAACTTGAGAATACAGCAGTCGTACTGGGTGATGAAGCTCTTTTATTACCTTTACTTTCTTCGCTAACTGAAAATGTGAAGAATATAAATATCACGATGGGCCTTCCGTTAGATCAAGTGCCCGATGCATCCTTCTTTGACGCTTGGCTCACATTGCACCAACAGGTACGCAAAAATGCCTTTATATGTAAAAACCTGCTATCTTTCTTAACGCAGGGACACAGCGAGCGCTTGCTGGGAGCTGACACGGCTTTGATCAGAAAAAAAATAGAGCAGGAAAATCTGATTTTTATCAAGCCACAAACACTTTTTGCAACCTGTAAGAATTCTACAGATGCCGCCCATGACCTATTTGATTTATGGAATGACAATGCTACAATCGCCATAAAAGCAATTCTTGACATTATTAAACGTTTAAAAAACCAGCTGATTCCGTCAAAAAACTGGCTCCAATTAGAATATTTATTCTCTTTTCAGGAGATTTTCAGTCAGCTGGAAAGTTTAAGCAGCAACTATCATTATCTCGAAAATCTAAAGAGCCTGCACTATTTTTATAGGGAACTGTTATCTAAAGAAACGCTAGATTTCCGAGGTGATCCCTATGCAGGATTACAGATCATGGGCGTACTGGAATCAAGGGTTTTGGATTTCAAAAATGTAATAGTCACAGGACTTAATGAAGGTACACTTCCCTCAGGAAAAAGTCAGGGCAGTTTTATTCCCTTCGACCTCAAAATGGAATATAAGCTCCCCACCTACCGCGAGAAAGATGCCATTTACGCGTACCATTTTTTTCGGCTCCTGCAGCGTGCGGAACATATTTATTTACTTTATAACAACGAATCCACAGGGATACATAGCGCAGAGAAGAGCCGCTTTATCCTACAGCTGGAAATAGAGCAGCAACCGAAACATACGTTTACCGAAATTTCGGCGAATGCCCCCGTGAGCATTACACCAAAAACGGTCAAAACCATTGAAAAAACGCCTGTAATGATCGAAAAACTCAAGGCACAGGCGGCTTCTGGCTTTTCACCATCGGCGCTTACCGCATACATTCGAAACCCTGTAGATTTTTATTATCGCTACGTGCTGGGTATCCCTGAATTGGACAGTATTGAAGACGTGGTAGCCCACAACACGCTGGGCACCATTGTGCACGAGGCACTTGAGCAACTCTATTTGCCCTATTTACATCAAGAATTTACTCTGGAAATTCTAAAAGCCATGCAGGCCACTATTCCGCAAGCAGTGGAAAAACAGTTTGAAATGCTATATAATCTCGACAATGTTAAAACCGGTAAAAATCTTATCATTTATAACGTCGCACTCAAATTCGTTGAAAATCTGATCAACAAAGAGAAGGATTTTATAAAAGCTGGCAATATGCTAAGGGTCATTAGTTGCGAGCAAAAATTTAAAGCTACGTTACAACAGGAACCTTTCGCCATTAACATGCGCGGCACCGTTGACCGTATGGATATTGCAAATCAAACACACCGTATCATAGATTATAAGACAGGAAACGTAACTGCAGCGGAATTAAAACTGAACGACTGGGAACTCCTAAACACAGATTATAAAAAACATTCCAAAGCGTTCCAAGTGCTTTGTTATTCCCTGATGTTGCACAAAACAGATGGACTTCCAGAAAATCTGGAAGCTGGCGTTATTTCCTTTAAAAACCTGAACAGTGGTTTTTTACGATTTCAAGAGGATAAAAATGCCGATATAAATGCAGGATTAATGAACAAATTTGAAGGGTTTGTCCTTCAATTAATACATGAAATTTTAGACCTGAAAACGCCTTTTATAGAAAAAGAGATTGTTTAACAGGAGTATTATACACTTTTAACCCTAATCTCAAATAAAGATGTTTCAAATTCCATACCTTGCCGTTCAAGGTTGAAATCAGGTAAAACGAAGCAATAGCAGTCGTTAATCCGGTTAAAACCCAATTAATTTGCATCGCACATGAAACGTCCAGAAATAGAGGAAAAACTTGCATTTTATGCCACCAATTGCATGAGTGGTGATGCCCAGAAATGGCTCAAGGATAAAACAAAAAAAATACTGGAGGAAGAATCGGCACGTGAATTTTTTCTAACCTATTCGATGCTGTCGGAAAAAGTAATTATAGCACCTGTAATTATAAATGGGAAAACTGAAACAGAATGTTATCTCAAAGAACAAAAGGTAAACGCACTGGAAATCGCGCGCATTTATTTTTTGAATTCTATTTTATCAGATAAACAAGCCGTTTTTACTCCACAGGTCTCAAAAATCATACAGATCGCGGATTCTTCAGAAATGGAGACTTTTCTAAAATACCTTTTATTTTTGCCCCAGCCCGAAACATTTAAATTGGTGGCCGTAGAGGCGCTGCGTACCAATATTGCTTCGGTTTTTGACGCACTGGCACTCTACAACCCATATCCCGCGCAATACTTTGAAGATAAACAGTGGAACCAGATGTTCCTTAAAGCGGCATTTATGCAACGCCCTTTGCAGCACATTGTAGCTGTAGATAAACGCGCTAATGCAGATCTGACCCGTATTATTTCAGATTATGCACATGAACGCTGGGCGGCAGGCAGAGATATAGATCCTTATTTTTGGAGACCGGTAACTGGTTTTATTAATGAGACTTTACTGCAGGATATGCAACGTCTTTTCGCCAGCGATAATTCCGCAGCGCGGAAAGCAGCAGCACTCTGTTGCCACAATTCTAATAATGAAGAGGCCAAAAAACTACTGGCAAATTACTCAGAACTGTATCAGTTGGCCGAAAGTGATAAATTAAATTGGAACACGATATATAGTTAATTATGGAAGATAGACTAAGATTTATAGACCCACATGTGCATATGACCTCTCGCACCACAGATGATTATGAAGCCATGGCAGCGGCAGGAATTGTAGCGCTTATAGAACCTTCGTTCTGGCTCGGCCAGCCACGCACGCAGGTAGGATCTTTTCA
>JBDNGW010000494.1:0-4078 GCA_041689735.1 Leeuwenhoekiella sp.
ACTACCAAAACAACCAGTAAACACGCTCTACGCTCCCCTCCTTTAAAAGGAGGGGAAAATTTCAGCTCTGCTGATCCCGATAATTATCGGGAGGGTGGTTATACGCTGAAATTTAGTTGAAGAACTAAAATCTAAATTAGCCACTTATGTAATTTCTAATCAGCCGGACAGTATACTACCGGAACAACCAGCAAACCCGCTCTCCACGCTCCCCGCCTTTTAAAGGATGGCAAATTTTTAGCTTTGCTGATCCCGATAATTATCGGGAGGGTGGTTAGTAACGGGAATTTTCTTTAAGAACTAAAATCTAGATCACCACATTCATAAAATTGCATCCACGCCTCCACTTTACCCGTGGAAACGACACACCCGTCATCTAGATAAGCAACAGTTTTACAATCAACAATTAGCAATAAACAATTTAACGATTCCTCCGAATAAACAATTAAACGACTGAACAAATAAACGGTTAAACAAACAAACGATTAAACAATCAAACAGTTAATCAAATCCACGAATCCGCACATCCGCACATTCTCAAATCTGCACATCCAAAAATCCCCAAATCCAAAACTCAACCCAAAGTAGGCGCAATTTTCCCAACCGCCGCAATCGTTTCATCCAGATCTTCGTACGTAAGCGCATCGGTAATAAACCAGGATTCGTACGCGCTGGGCGCTATATAAATACCATTATCAAGCAAACCGTGAAAGAACTTTTTAAAAGTCTCATTATCCCCTTTCGCGGCAGATTTAAAATCGGTTACCGGATCTTTGTCAAAATGCACGGAAAGCATGGAGCCTTTCCGGTTGATGGTGTGCACTACGTTATTTTCGTCAAGCACTTCGGCAATACCCTTATGTAAGTATTCGGTTTTTTTCTCAAGACGGGAAAAAATGTCACGGTCGTCATCGAGCGCTTCCAGCATTGTAAGTCCGGCAACCATTGCCAGCGGATTTCCGCTCAAAGTTCCAGCTTGATATACGGGGCCCAATGGGGATAAATATTGCATAATCTCATTGCGCGCGGCAAAAGCGCCCACTGGCAAGCCACCGCCTATCACTTTTCCAAAAGTTACAATATCTGCCCTAACGCCCAGCAATTCCTGAACGCCACCGGGAGCCAATCTAAAACCGGTCATTACCTCATCAAAAATGAGTAAAGCACCATGTTTATCGCAGAGTTCACGCAAGCCTTCCAGAAAACCTTCAGCGGGTGGAATACATCCCATATTCCCGGCAACCGGTTCTACGATAATGGTTGCAATTTCATTAGGATTCGCTTCAAAGATTCTCGCTACCTCATCCAGGTTATTGTAGGGAGCCAGCAACGTATCTTTTGCGGTGCCTTTAGTCACTCCCGGACTGTTTGGTGAACCAAAAGTTACTGCACCACTCCCCGCTTCGATCAAAAAGGAATCGGAGTGACCGTGGTAACAACCGGCAAATTTAATGATTTTATCCCTTCCGGTAAATCCGCGTGCTAAACGTACCGCGCTCATGCACGCTTCCGTGCCGCTGTTTACAAAACGTATTTTATCAATGTTTGGAACCATTTTTACGGCGAGTTGGGCAATTTTTGTTTCCAGCTCGGTGGGCATTCCGAAGGAAGTTCCCATTTTAGTTCTTTCAACCACCGCATCAACCACTGGTTGATATGCGTGACCAAGGATCATGGGACCCCAAGAATTGATATAATCAATAAGTAGGTTCCCGTCTTCGTCATATAAATAGGCGCCTTTAGCCTCCTTTACAAAAATGGGATCGCCCCCTACCGATTTAAACGCGCGTACCGGCGAATTTACCCCGCCAGGAATTACTTTTTGCGCCTCAACAAATAGGGCACTGCTTCTTTTATATTGCATCATTAAAATCCATTATATGCTGGTGTAACATTCAGTTGCTGACCTATCTCAATGGTATTCTGAGAAAGACCATTTTTGCTTTTTAAATCTTCTACTGTAAGGTTATATCTTTTGGCGATCGCATACAGCGTATCGCCTTTTCTTACGGTATGAATATTAACTACATCCTGCGACCGCTCGGCAAATTTGCCAGGATTACTGCCCAGCACGTCACTGTCATATATATACAGGCGGTAGCGCTCTATAATTGCTATAAGTTTTTCGGGATATTTGCGATCTGTGGCATAACCTGCCTTTCGAAGACCACGTGCCCAACCTTCATAATCATCAGGCTTAAGATCAAAAAGATCTACGTAGCGCTGTCTGCCGGTAAGAAATAGAGAATGATCCCTAAATGAGTATTTTGGGTCTGTATATTTTCTGAAACATTCACTGCGGGCATCATCATCATGGTAAACCACATCGCCGGTCCAGTCGTGACATTTTATACCAAAATGGTTATTTGCCTTTAGAGTAAGTTCCCCTTTTCCCGCTCCAGACTCCAGCACGGCCTGCGCCAGCGTTATACTCGCAGGGATTCTGTAAGTACGCATTTCCTCTTGAGCGATTAATGCAAAAGCTTCCAGATAACCTTCCACACTATTGTAAGAAGCGCTGGTGATTACTTTTTCTGTAGTTGATGCAGGAATACCGGAATCTGTGTTTTTTCTTTCAATTTTAACCTTATCGCGGTTATTTTTACGGTATTTCCGCTTACTGCTCCCACAGCTCAGGGCCATACAACAAACGATAACAATAACCAGTGTGCGCTTAACCATCATAATCTATTAGCTTAGATCCTTTTTTTCTCAGACGGGCATTGATTCCTGCTATACTTTGAAGACCTCCCGTATGAACGGCTAAAATACGGGTATTTTTAGAGAAATAGTCATTTCTGATCAATTCGTACAACCCGTAGAGCATCTTGCCGTTATAAATGGAATCTAACTGAATCTTATATTTCACCTCAAAAGCATTGATAAATTCAACTAAATCGACATTCAACTGGGCATAACCGCCGAAATGGTATGTAGTAATCAATGTCCAGTTTTTCTTAGTCGTAAACCGCTCTATTTCCTGCTGCAGAAAATCACCCTTTAAGGCTGAAAAAACGAGTACATGTTGGTTGTTATTAGAAGCTTCAATAATTCCGGCAGCAGTTCCCCCCGTTCCCGCTGGGCAGCAGATATAGTCGAAAACAGCATCGGCAGCGGTCAAGATCTCTGTACAACCCTTTATCGCGAGTGCATTGGTACCGCCTTCGGGCAATTCATAGAAATCTTCAAATTCATGAAGCACGCTTTCGCGGAAAGCAGCCGTGTCTTTTTCACGATAAAGACTTCGCGATATAAATTTGAAGTGCATCCCATATTCGTGTGCCAAGCGCAAGGTTTTATTCTGCTGAAGCGTTTGTGATAAATCTACGGCCAATTCTTCCCCACGAATAATCCCGATGGTGTTCAGACCAGTGAGTTGACCTGCTTTTGCGGTGGCCGCGATATGATTTGAAAAAGCTCCGCCGTAGGTAAGCAATGTCTTAAAACCATTTGCTTTCGCGGCAGCGATATTATATTTCAGTTTCCTGAATTTATTCCCAGAAACCGCGGCCTCAAGTTGATCTTCCCTCTTTAAACTCAAACTGATTCCCGTATATTGATCGGTAAAAAGCAACTGATTTTCACTGGCAATAAAACGTTCAAAAATGCTCATAAAAATCGGGTAAAAGACCACATTTTTCGGCTTTTGAGGTAATAAAATGACCGCTCTAGGGCATAGGCCTCGCGTTCAAAAGAGATATTCCGGTAGGCGAGGTATGCGTTTTTATACTGTATCCAGCGAATCAAAAACTCCACACCATACCAAAAATAAAACGGTATTACCAGTAATTCTGCCTGTTGCTGCAGGTGGATGCACTCGTGATTTACAAATATCTTATCCCGTTGTTTGCTGACATCGCGTGCGATCACAAATGGCCATAGCGCAATACCTACATATTTTTTGCTTGTAAACAGCTTTGACGTTTTGAAGTACATTTTCGTCTTAGGATCTGTTTAGAAATAACCTGCCCATTTCTATGGGTTCTTTTGCCCAGCAACTGCGCCTGCCTTTGCCGGTAGGCAGGTTGAAAATACTCGCCATAGCTACGGCTATGTCTGCGTTTTTCGCCTTGTTGAT
>JBDNGW010000495.1:0-3124 GCA_041689735.1 Leeuwenhoekiella sp.
ATTTTCTTTAAAAGTGTCTCTATGGGAAATCAATCATCAATAGCGGAAAGCACGATTTGTCTAAATTTCCAGGCGGTTTGATCGTTAGCCGTTTCTTGGGTCTGTTTAAGTATAATACCGATGAGGTTTTCACCAGGATCGGCAAAATATTGGGTATTAAAATAACCGCCCCATTCAAAAGTGTGCGCGCTTCCCTTGCCGCCCATTTCTGATCCCAAAGAATCCACAACACTAAACGCCAACCCGTGATAAGATCCCGAATTTGCCCAAATATCACCGATTTGGTTGCTTAAAATAACATCTACTGTGGTACGGCTCAAAAGACGAATACCATTCAGTTCGCCCATATTGAGATACATCTGTAAAAAAGTCGCATAATCCAGAGCGGTACTCGATAATCCCGCACCACCGGAGAAAAAGGTTTTGGCACCTTTCACAGGATAATTTACATCATAAAAACCACCTTTATAATCGCTCCATGCATTATCATTAAAGGTTTGTACGGCGACAAGGCGATCCTGTTTTGCTTCCGGAAGGTAGAACCAGGTATCATTCATTTTTAGAGGTTCAAATATATGGGTCCGTAAATAGTCGTCAAGAGGCATCCCGGAAAGGATTTCGATAAGATAGCCCACAACGTCCAGACTTTCTCCATAGGTAAACTTTTCACCCGGATTGTGGTGTAGTGGAAGTTGGGCAAGCTTTTTTACGTTATCTTTTATATGGACAGCTTCGGTGGTAAAAAGATCTGTAATACCGGCATCCTGATACATTTGTTTAAAACGGGGATCACCGTCTATCTCGCCATAGCCAATGCCAGAAGTATGTGTGAGCAGGTTTCTTATTGTGATGGGTTTATCTGCCGGGATTGTTTTATACGTTCCGTCAGGCAATAAAGTGTCCAAAACCTGCGCATTTTCAAACTCAGGAATGTATTTTGAAATGGGATCGTCCAGTTGAAACTTTCCCTGTTCCCAGAGCATCATGAGTCCGGTGGAAGTGATGGCCTTCGTTTGAGAAGCGATCCTAAAAATGGCGTCCCGTTTTAAGGGCTTATTGGTTTTGGCATCGGCAGTTCCGAAGGCTTTATAATAAACCATTTTACCATTCCGCGCCACGAGTGCGACCATTCCCGGCACTTGGTTCTGGTCTATTGCTTCTTTGCACATTTCATCTATGCGCGCCAAACGCTCGGCGGACATACCCACGATCTGTGGAGCGGCCTCCTCCAGCATGGGTGATTTTTTAATGGAGGGGGTTTGTGCAACGAGGGAAAAGGAAAGAAAGAATACGGATAAGAAAAAATAATTTTTTGAGAGCATTTGCGAGTGGTTTAATTGTACTGCTTTAAATGTAAGGTTATTTTCTAAATACATAACTTGTTGTGCTTTTATGTACAACAATCTTTTTTTTAAAATAGAATAGGCTCTAGTTTAAACCAACGTTGTTTTTTTACGCAAGTTGATCAAAAACGGCTTTTTTCAGGTTAAAACAAGATATAATCGTGTTCCGAATCGGCTCCCTTCCCTTGGGGAAGGGCTGGGGATGGGATTTACGAAAGGTTAATAAATACCATGGCTACTCTAGACTAGAGCCAATAGAATATAATAATCCTGTATAAAAATATAACGTTAAACGATGTGTTTTAAACGGTAAACTTATATATTTATCATCTTAATCAGAAAGTGTGATGAATAGAATTAAAGAAATTCTGGAAGAAAAGGGTATAAAGCAAGTTTGGCTGGCAGAGCAGCTGGGCAAGAGTTTTAATACTGTGAATGGATATGTCCAAAACAGGCATCAGCCCAGTTTAGTAACACTTTATAAAATTGCCAGGGTCCTACAGGTTAATCCCAAGGAATTATTGGATACGGAATAAATTTAGGGAATCAATTATTTAAAAATAAAAGAATTTAATGTCAGAAGACCATAAAAAACAACTAGAACAACAACTCTGGAATATTGCCAACACCCTAAGGGGAAAAATGAATGCCGATGAGTTCCGGGATTATATACTAGGCTTTATTTTCTACAAATATTTATCCGAAAAAATGGATATCTATGCCAATTCTATTTTAAAACCCGACGGGATTGAGTTTAACGATATAGACGAAGATAGTACCGATGGCCAAGAATACATTGCCGCCATTCGCGAAGAAGCATTGGAAAAATTGGGTTACTTTTTAAAACCTTCTGAGCTCTTTAGTGCAGTAGCCAAACGTGGTAACCACAATGAGGTTGTCGCCTTAGACCAAGCAGCCGAAGATCTCCATTCTTATAACACCAAACATAACTTTATACTAGAGGATTTACAGAAAATCCTAAACAACGTACAGAACAGTACGATGGGTACCGAGAGCGAAGAAGATTTTGATAACCTCTTTGAGGATATGGATCTCAATTCTACCAAATTGGGGAAAACACCCGAAGCACGCAACGAGATTATTGCCAAAGTACTCGCACATTTAGATAAAATTGATTTTAAGCTAGAAAAGACCGAGCTTGATGTTTTAGGTGATGCTTATGAATATCTCATTGGAAAGTTTGCGAGTGGTGCAGGGAAAAAAGCAGGGGAATTTTACACGCCGCAAGAGGTAAGTATAGTTTTGGCGAAGTTGGTAACCACCGGTAAAACAAAACTTAAATCAGTATATGATCCTACCTGTGGGAGTGGATCTTTGCTACTTCGGGTGGCAAAAGAAGTTGAAGAAGTAAACAACTTTTATGGCCAAGAACTAAACCGAACCACCTACAACTTGGCGCGAATGAATATGATCCTGCACGGGGTCCATTACCGCAAGTTTGATATTAAACAGGAAGATACCCTAGAGCATCCCCAACACTTAGCGCATCGTTTTGACGCCATTGTGGCCAATCCGCCATTTTCCGCCAATTGGAGTGCGAACCAGCTTTTTATGAGCGACGATAGGTTTAGCCAATACGGAAAGCTTGCACCCAAAAGCAAGGCCGACTTTGCCTTTGTACAGCACATGGTGCATCATTTGGCCGAAAACGGACAAATGGCAGTCGTGTTGCCTCACGGCGCATTGTTTCGAGGAGGTGCCGAAGCCCACATACGCGAGTATCTAATAAAAGAAAAGAACTTTTTGGATGCCGTTATTGG
>JBDNGW010000496.1:0-3164 GCA_041689735.1 Leeuwenhoekiella sp.
ATAAATCAGCCAAACATTTAGTGCAATAATAAAGGCGATAATTAATCCAAGAAAATAGGTGGTGATCTTGTGGTTTTGGAAGTTGCCCATAATCTTCCGGTTTTTAGTAAACAGCACCAAAGGAATTAATACAAAAGGAAGCTCAAAGCTAAGGGCTACCTGAGAGGCCACCAATACTTTAGTAGCTTCAAATCCAATCGCCACAATTATGATACTCGGTATAAGGGTTACCGATCGCCGCAACCATACATTGATCTTCAGGTCTAAAAAACCATCCATAACTGCTCAACCGGCCATTCCATTAGGTTATATAAGACCGATAGAGCATCATATCGTTTTCGGATAAATTCAGATTGTTGAGTTTTTTGTTTTTTCATAAGCAAATACAAATAGCAGTGAAAAAGATAGGCAAATGTTGGGTTTACTGATGCCCGCCACTTCTCATGCCGTGGCCATGTCCGCGTCCACCTTCTTCCCAGTAATCACAGATTCCATTTTGGTTTGAATCGGTAAATCCAGGGCCATGCCAGGTGGGGCTGCCGTCCTGGGCATAATCACAAATTTCATCTCCATTTTGATCCACGAAATCATGTCCATTCCCCACATGGGTTTCTCTTTCAAAATAGTCATTGATGTCGTTGATATTTTCATCATGGAATCTCATACCCTCGTGACGTTGATGCATGGCCAGTGATGAGTCCCAGTAATCACAGATTCCATTTTGGTTTGAATCGATAAATCCAGTGCCATGCCAGGTAGGGCTACCATTTTGGGCGTAGTCGCAGATACTGTCATCATTTTGATCAATAAAATTATGGCTGCGTTCACCAAAATGTTGACCCTGCATCAATGTTATATCGTTAATCTTTGATATAGTAATCGAACCCGCTTCATGGGTCGGCTGTTCTACATAGTCATTGATGTTATTATTATTTTCATCCAAGTACAGGGGATAAACAGTATCCTTTTCTTGTCGGTTAACACAACTGCTGAGAAGCAATAGGGCCGTTATGAATACGAAATAAATATTTAGATTTCTCATCCTGATCCTTTTAGTAGTATTGTTGAATATCAGTTGCTAAATCAGATAAATAAAATACATTTGTCTATTCAGGCAAAAACAAAGGGCTATCGTCTTCTTACGTAGAACAAACTACCTACAATAAAGACTCTCAAAATATGTCGACTTACTCATCTGTTATTTGCTTCAGTTCTGACGCGGTCCAGGGACGGGTGCGTTCGCTATAATTTTTTGAAACTCGTATGACATGATCTTGGGTAATCTCTGAAAAACCTCCCTGACTTTGCTCACGGAGATAGTTAAGTATGGAGGTAATTTCCGCTGCACTTAAACGTGCCTTGAATGAAGGCATGTTTCCTTGATACGTTTGTCCCTGAACTCCTATTTCTCCTTGCAGACCATTTAGCATAATACGTATAGGGATGGATTTATCTCCTGTAACCCATTTTGAATTTACCAAAGGAGGGAAGATGCCAGACACACCTTCAGCATTACCTCCATGGCATGATGCACAGTTTTGAGAATACAGACTTTCGCCATTTAATAAAGCTGGATCTCCTTCCGTATTAAAAGGCACCTCGATAGATTGATCCAGGTCGGGAATCATTCTCCTCATATTGCCATACTCTTCTGAGAGACGGTTATTCATCTTGGCCATTGACTGTTGCCCAATCGTTTGGTGCATTTGAGCCATTTGTTGATGCATGCCCATCATCTGGCTATACCATTCACCGGTCATTTGGCCCTGCATATGCATGCCCATGCCTTCGGTCATCATGTTGTTACCTTGCATATGGCGGCCTAAGTTACCACTAATCATTTGGCGATGGCTGATATCCATCTCACTGTGCATGTTCTGCATCTGGCTGTAGAGGTCAATTAGTTGTGAAGGGAGGGTATCTGTACTGGAATTAAACTCTGCTAACAGAGATATATATGTGGTTTGCAGCGAATCATAGGCCCCTTCGAGTTCTTTGCGCTGTTCTTGACTCATGTAGTTAGAGCGACCCATTTGGCATGAGGAGAGAAAAAGAAAAACGCCTATTGTGATCAGAAAAAATCTAATGTTTATTCTATTCATCATAACTCTCTTTTTTTATAAACTATATCACTTAAGATAATAATACTCAATATTTATAACAATCCGTATTTGAATCCTACTTTTCTTAATCGGTTTTGCAACTCTTTTTTTCTTTTTATGCTATTTTCGATAAACATAATCAGCTGACTTTCTGCTAACTTCTGTTTAATAAAAAAGGTCTTCGATCAATGTTCGAAGACCTTTTTTGAGTATTTTTACTAGTTAGAATAACACGGATTCAAAGAAAATGCACCCGTGTTTTGCTTAGAGTTTATTCAACTTCAACTTTTGTATTCAGGGCATTGCCTTTAAATACATATAAAAGCGAAGTGGCTATAATAAGTACCTGAAATTCCATTCCGCGGCCACCATTATCTCCCAAATTTATGGAGCTCCACCCAAATTGAGCATGTACCATGGCTATGGCGCCAATCATAACAACAGTAAATAAAATACCAGCAACGCGGGTTGCCCAGTCGGGACCAAATCCACCCCATATCAGTAGAATAGATCCACCGATCTCAATAATGCCCAACATCAAAACCATGAAAGTTGGCATCCCCATCATTGCTGCTACATCTCCGGTCATGGCAATTTTTGGGAATCCGTGGTAAATGAAAATAGCTGCAAGTGCTAATCGTGGCAACCAATGTGCAAGACCTGAAAGTTTGTTTAATTTATTCATAATGCTAATATATTAATTTCGGTTTAGTAGTATGTGTAACAGACGACTCGGGCGATTAGATTCTTACTACCATATCTATATCATCTGATAATAGATCATGGGCAAAAGTAGAGAGGAGAATGACAGTGATTATCATCAAGCCATAAATGAAATAAGCAAAGATATAGCTTCCACCTAAAAGTAGTGAGGGTGCTGAAAGAGCCTGTGTTGCCACTATTAAAAACACGTAAACAAATGGAAAGGTGATTCTTTTATAGTATAGATTGGTGAATAGGTTTTATTTTTTTGAATAAATGGGGTTATCCGAAATAAATCTTTTCGCTAAAAAACCGAGTGAAGTCCCATAAGCAATATGTACGGATAAGGTCATGATGAGA
>JBDNGW010000497.1:0-16927 GCA_041689735.1 Leeuwenhoekiella sp.
AATGGGCGTAACGATTGCAGAGACATGTTCCCTGAAGCTATAAGAGCTGTTCGTGAATTGAGCCCGAAATATTTTGTGTTTGAAAACGTAAAAGGGCTTTTAAGAAAAAGCTTTGACACTTATTTCAAATATATAATTTTGAGGCTAGAATTTCCATTCGAATCAAAGAGAGAAAATGAAACATGGGAAAGCCATTTTAATAGGTTGGCTAAGGTTAAAAAAAGTCCTCTGAAATTCGGTAGTGAATATGTATACAATGTTAATTTTCATCTTGTCAACGCTGCTGATTATGGAATACCCCAGCACAGGCATAGAATAATTATTACTGGAGTAAGGCAGGATCTTGGTTGGTACTTCATGTTCCCCGCACGAACCCATTTCGAAGAGCAGCTTATAGTTGAAAAATATATTACCAAATCTTACTGGAAAAATCTGAAAACAGATTATGTAGACGATATTAATGTTTACAAAACTTTAGCAAAGCGTAAAAATAAGCTAGCTACTATTATTAACTTCGAAAGTTTATCTAAATTACGGTATAGAACATTATACGAAGCGATCCATGACTTACCCTTACCGTACGCTACCAAAAACTCGGCATACCCAAATCATGTTTTCAGGAATGGTGCTCAACCCTATCCAGGTCATACAGGAAGTTCCTTGCACTTTCCATCAAAAGCAATCAAGGCGGGAACACACGGGGTTCCTGGAGGTGAAAATATGATTGCTTATTCGAATGGAACATATAGGTATTTTACTACCAGAGAAGCTGCAAGGATACAAACATTCCCAGATAATTATATATTTGAGGGATCATGGACGGAAAGTATGAGGCAAATTGGCAATGCAGTACCTGTAAATCTTGCCTATATAATTGGTAATTCACTGCATAAACAGGCAGCATTCAACAATCATGAAAGACAAACCAGAGAGAAAACAACCCTACAATCCGCTGGATAAAGTAAATTCAGGACAAAGTGTCGCCGATGCTTTGCTTAAACAAGAATACAACCCACTTCCTCCACCGTCTTTCGACGGTGGAGGAATTTATGCTATATATTATTTTGGCAATAATCTTGAGTACGATAAGATTTCCTAGTTCAACAATGACATTCTTCAAGGGTGGCCTATCTATATCGGAAAAGCTATTCCTTCAGGTGGTCGAAAAGGCGTAATAAATCCTGGCATAAGAAGTAAGAGCCTTTTCAATAGACTCACAAAACATTCACAAACAATAAAGCAAGTAAGAGACCATGACCTCAAAGATTTTAAATGTAGATATCTCACAATAGATTCTATTTGGATTCCTTTGGGTGAACAACTTCTAATTGATAAATACAAGCCATTATGGAATTCGAGCATTGATGGGTTTGGAAACAATGATCCGGGAAAAAATCGATATGATGGTGCAATCCCGGACTGAGTTGGGTGAAGAAGATGACCAAATATGAACAGGAAATTAACCTATCAGTAATTCAAGATAAGATTAGGGAAGCACAAGATCAAGTTTTCAAAGATCTGACTAAAGATATCGGTAAAAATTAAGACTGTAGCGAAATAAATAAAACGCGTCCCTGCGTGATCATCTTATCAGATGGGATGAACAGGTTTGTGAATACGGTCGTGATTGCACCAATAAGCACTATTTTGAAAAAGTAATTAACCCGAATTTCGGTTGAGGATAATTAAAAGAAAGGAATGGTTGCAATAGATCAAATTCAAACGATCGACAAACCACGGTTAATAATAGCATTTAGGCATTTAACGCAATCTGAGATACAACTGTACAAAAACGTTTTCGAGAAATTTTTGTGGACTAAATAAATGCAAAAAGCTATTACTGAAACGTAAAATTCAAAAAGATTCCCCGTGTAGCCAATTTGTCAATATTCCCTGTGTAGGGACTAGGTGCGGTAGTGGGATCATCGCGTACGAGTTCGTCGTTTAAGGCAAAAACCCCGCGTAAGCTTGGTGTAAATTTGAAGTAATACAGGTAAATATCGATACCAATACCCATTTCATAATAATAGGTGTTATCCTTCATCCTAAACTGCCCGTCAAAGTTATCATCGGGATTATTCTCGTTACTTGATAGGTTGTAGGAATAACTAACTCCGCCTATGATAAAGGGTTTGATGTTATTCAGCCGTTTTGTAGAAACTTTTAACAGCAAGGGGACGTGAATGTAGGTAGCATTGCTTTCTCGGACAGCGGCCTGCTCCGTAGCAAATTGTCCCGGAAAAAGCAATTCTCTTCTGTTAAATGTAAGTCCGGGTTCTAAGCGCAGGTCAAAATAATCATTGATGCGCATATTTCCCAGTAATCCCACATTGAACCCAAGGCTTTGATTGACCAGGATATCATTCTTTTGATAATCTTTATAATCAATTTTAAAGTCATAACTATTGACCCCAAAAAAGAAGCCCCATGACCACCGTTGCTTATCAAAGTTCTCAAGATTGGCGAGTCGCTCTTTGCTAAATAATTGGGCATGCCCCATTTGGGCACAGAATAGGAATAAAAATAAGACTGTTATTTTTTTCATGCAATTATTTTGAAGCGATATAGATCGTTGCGACCCCAAAAGTTTGTGGATCATGTTGCACTTTACTAAACCCTGTTTTTCTCAAAATATTGTTGAAAGCCTCACCGTAAGGAAAAACAGATGCACTCTCGCTAAGATAGGCATACGCATCTTTATCCTTTGAAAAAACCCTGCCTATTAAGGGCAATAAATGCTTAGAATACAATGAATATCCCTGTTTGAAGGGCGTTTTTGTAGGCACCGAAGTTTCTAAGATCACAAAAAGTCCGCCCGGTTTTAATACGCGGAATATTTCGGCAAGACCTATCTCGAGGTGCTCAAAATTACGTACGCCAAAGGCGACCGTGATGGCGTCAAAATAGTTATCTTCATAAGGCAGGTTTTCACTATCTGCTTGTACCATCTTTATATTGTCCTGAAAACCTTTTTGAGCGATTTTTTTTCGGCCTACGTCCAGCATTCCGGCAGAAATGTCCAGGCCTATGATTTCTCTCGCACCAGTAGATACCATCTGTATTGCCAGGTCACCAGTGCCGGTGGCAACATCAAGAATACGTTTTGGCTGTATTTCTTTAACCAGATTTACGACCATTTTACGCCATTTTACGTCAATTCCGAAGGAAATAACGCGATTTAAACCGTCATATTCGCCAGAGATGGTATCAAACATCTGCTCTACCTGTTCTTTTTTAGAACGGACTGAATTTTTATATGGATTTACAGGTTCCGACATGGGCAATTTTATGGTAAATATAGGATTTGTTACGGGATAGCTGCGATTTTTAAACAGTCTTCATAATATCAAGTTGTTGCCATTGAATCGTGTATCTTTGCCAAGTTTTATTTTAAAGAATAATATGAAAATAGTCATTGCGGGAGCTGGTGAAGTAGGTTTTCATTTGGCAAAACTGCTTTCATTTGAATCCCAGGACATTACTTTAATCGATACGGATAAAGAATGTATCGCCTATGCTGACACACATCTGGATATACGCACCATACGTGGGGACGCCACTTCAATACAAACATTGCGGGACGCGCAGATCGATAAAACAGATCTGATCATTGCGGTTACCTCGAGCGAAACCACAAATATTACCATTTGCGTACTTGCCAAACAAATGGGCGCAAAACGTACCATTGCCCGAATATCAAATACAGAATTTATTAAAAACCAGGATATGGTGGGCTTTAAGCAATTTGGCATTGATGAGCTGATTTCCCCAGAAAGCCTTGCCGCCTCAGAGATAGAACTGCTGCTCAGCCAGTCCGCCTTTAATGACAGCTACGAGTTTGAAGGAGGAGCACTTACCATGGTGGGTACGATTTTATCACGGACGGCCTCTTTTGTGGGAAAAAGCGTAAAGGAAGCGGCCCTTATTTTTCCCGAGCTGCACTTCATGCCCATTGCCATACAACGTACCGGCACCCAGTATACGCTTATACCTAGGGGTGATACTGTTTTTAAGGAGGGCGATCAGGTTTATTTTATGACCGTTAAGGGCGGGGTAGAGGAGATTTACAAACTTACCGGCCAACTGAAACAAGAGATCAAGCATGTTATGATTTTGGGCGGAAGTAAAATAGGCTATAAAACGGCCAGAGATCTCTGTTCTCATAATTTTAAGGTGAAACTGATAGAAAAAAACCGGGAAAAGGCCATTGATCTTGCCGAAAAACTTCCCAAATCACTTGTCATTAACGGCGATGGGCGTAATGTAGAATTACTTGAAGAAGAAAACATCTACGATATGGATGCCTTTATTGCCGTAACCGGAAACAGTGAGACCAATATCATGTCCTGTCTGATGGCCAAATCAAAAAGCGTAAAAAAAACCATTGCCTTAGTAGAAAACATTGATTATTTTCAGCTTTCCCATAGTATTGGGATTGACACTTTGATCAATAAAAAATTGCTGGCAGCAAACAATATCTTCAGATACATAAGAAAAGGTGATGTGGTGGCCATGACCAAGCTGAATAATATGAACGCCGAACTTTTGGAATTTATAGCCAAACCCAAGTCTCAGGTTATTGGTAAGCGTATCAGAGATATAGATTTTCCCAGAGCATCTACCATAGGTGGTATAGTGCGTGATGGTAAGGGCATAATTGCCTTGGGCGATCACGTGATAAAAGTGGGTGACCGCATCGTAATGTGCTGTTTGTTGCGCTCTGTAAACAAAGTAGAAAGAATGTTTATTTAATACGTCGCTGTGCCCAGATTAAATTACAAAATCATATTTCACCTTATGGGTGTTTTACTGCTGTTTAATGGCGGTTTTATGATGATTGCGGCCGTTTTTGGCTTTTTCTACGATGGTTATGACGTGACTATGCAGATTTCGGCGGCTGGATTGCTCACCATGTTTGTGGGTGCGCTCCTAATGTTTTTTACCCGTGACCGGAAAAAGGAAATACAGCGTAGGGAGGGTTATATCGTGGTCACATTCGGCTGGATTTTTATGTCGCTAAGTGGTTGTTTACCTTATTTGTTCACCCAATCCATCCCGCTGTTTACAGATGCTTTTTTTGAAACCATGAGTGGTTATACCACAACGGGAGCCACCATTCTCAATGATATAGAAGTAGTGCCCTACGGTGTGCTTTTCTGGAGAAGTATGACCCACTGGATAGGCGGTATGGGGATCATCGTACTGGCCATTGCCATATTGCCACTTTTGGGAATAGGTGGAATGCAGCTCTTTACTGCTGAAGCTCCCGGCCCCAGCGCAGATAAATTGCACCCGCGTATTACAGATACCGCAAAAAGATTATGGCTCATTTATTTTGGCTATACCGTTCTTGAAACCATTTTTTTAAAAATCGCTGGAATGACCTTTTTCGATGCGATCAATCATTCCATGAGTACGCTTTCCACGGGCGGTTTCAGTACAAAAAATGCGAGTATGGCCTACTGGAACGATCAGCCCGTCATTCAATATATTGTGATGTTCTTCATGTTTCTGGCAGGAACAAATTTTGTCCTGAGTTATTTTGCCTTTAAAGGAAATCTGAAGCGTGTTTGGGAAGATGAAGAATTAAAATTGTACACCACCTTTGTTTTTGGTTTTGCCATAATTATATCGATCTTGATTATCTGGCAGGCAGATCTTTCCCTTTCCTCCATAAGCCATCCCATGGTTTTGGGCGAATATGAAAGCGCAATACGTCATGGTCTTTTTCAGGTGCTTACGATAATGACGACCACGGGTTTCGTAACTGCGGATTATACTTTGTGGGCGCCAGGTGCCACAATAATTTTTTTCGGCTTGATGTTTTTGGGTGGCTCTGCGGGCTCTACTGCGGGGGGCATTAAAATCATTAGACATTTGCTCATTATCAGGAACGGCTTGCTCGAGTTTAAACGCACCCTGCATCCCAATGCTATTTTGCCGGTACGATACAACGGTCGGGCGGTGCCAAAAGAGATCATTTTCAATGTTCTCGCTTTTTTCATCCTTTATTTATTGTCGTGGATCATTGGTGCCTGTGGTCTGGGCTTTATGGGCCTTGATTTTGAGACCGCTCTGGGTACGGCCGCTTCGGCACTGGGCAACGTGGGACCCGCATTTGGTGATTTGGGACCGGTAAACAATTACGATTCCCTTCCGCCCTTGGGCAAATGGTGGTGCTCTTTTTTAATGCTTATAGGAAGACTGGAACTTTTTACGGTACTTATTCTGTTTACCCCATTTTTCTGGCGCAATAGATAATGAATCCCATCAGTGGGTTTTGTTCCTTGATCCTGTGGGTTGAAATTTAAAAATTATTTAGAAATCCTAATTCTCGGGTTTGCCCCGAGGTAGTTGATTGATTAAATTTATGGCTTTCGCCGAAGGCTGAAACTAAAAAAACAAATTGCTTTGAAAACACATCAACTTATAATAATAGGGGCCGGTCCCATAGGGCTTGCCTGTGGAATTGCTGCTACAAAAGCGGGACTGGATTACGTCATTCTAGAAAAGGGGGTGCTGGTAAATTCGCTGTACCACTTCCCTGAACAAATGACGTTCTTTTCTACCTCAAACCTTTTGGAAATTGGGGAAGTCCCTTTTGTTTCTCACAGTGATAAGCCTACGCGTAAAGAAGCGCTGGAATATTTCCGACGGGTGCATGATAGCTGGAAACTCAAGATTGAGCTATATACCGGGGTGGAGCGCATGGAAAAGGACGGCGATGCATATATGCTCAAAACCGCTAGAGGTGATTTTAGAACGGAAGCGGTCATTGTTTCCACCGGATTTTATGATACCGCCCGAAAATTGAACATTCCAGGTGAAAATCTGCCCAAAGTGAAGCATTTTTACGACAGTCCGCATCCTTATGTAGATCAGGATATCCTCGTCATTGGCGCGGCAAATTCCGCTTGTGATGTGGCTTTGGAAACTTATTATAAAGGAGCGCACGTAACCATGGCCATCCGCGGAAGTGAGATCTACAAAAAAACTAAATATTGGATTAAACCCAATATTGAGAACAGGATCAAGGAAGGCGCTATTCAAGCTTATTTCAATACTGAAGTTAAGGAAATTAAGCCTAACAGCGTTGTTCTAAAAACTCCGGACGGCGACGTTGAGCTAGATAATGATTTCGTGCTGGCAATGATAGGATACACTCCGGATTATTCTCTTTTTGAAAAATTGGGCCTTCCCATAAATGAAGAAAATGAGAAACGGCCCATTCACGATCCAGAGACTTTAGAAACACCCATGAAAAATGTTTTTGTTGCAGGCGTGATCAATGCAGGCATGAATACCAGTACGTTATTCATAGAAAACACACGGGAGCATGCAGATAAAATCGTTGACGAACTCAAAAAGCGATGGGTGCATTCCTGACTTGGCTATACGTGTTAAAGAGTACCTAAGACTTTCATAATCAGAAAACCAGAGGGGTGTAATTATCGTTATATTTGGTAATAACTTAATATAATTACTAAAATTATACCAATTACCATTTTGGCCAGTACTTTAGCACTCACTGCGATTTCCTGTGGTGACCAGAAAAAGGTTGCTCAAGACCGAGCAGATCAAATGAATCAAGACAGCAGTCAAGCCATGGATCAGACCGAGGATATGGCCAATGATACAAATCAAGACATGCAAGATGATATGGAGAGCAGCCAGGAAATGGTTGTGCAGGAAAAAAATTCTATGCAGGACAATGCCATGAATGAAATGGATGAGGTAAGTGATGAAATGGATATGGGCATGGAGAAAATGGTAGGAGGCGCTATGATGTCGCCAAATATGACCATTGTTAAAAATGCTTCTAAAGCCAATAATCTAACAACACTAGTTGCAGCGATAAAAGCGGCCGGTCTTGTGGAGACACTTCAAGGCGACGGGCCATTTACTGTTTTTGCACCTACTAATGATGCCTTTGATAATCTGCCAGCTGGTACTGTAGACTCATTACTGAAACCGGAAAATAAAACCAAATTACAGGATATTCTTAAGTATCACGTGATTGCCGGCAAGATGAATGCCGCAGATATAATAGCAGCGATCAATCAAGGGAATGGCAAAGCCGAATTTTCAACCGTAAACGGTTCGATGTTGACTGCAATGTTAGACGGTGATAAAGTGGTTCTTAAAGACGCTGATGGAAACACAGCAACCGTTACAACGGCAGATGTGGGTCAATCCAATGGTGTCGTCCATGTAATTGACAATGTACTTATGCCAGGAATGTAAATCACCTTGCAAAATTTTAAAAATCAAAACAGCCCCAAAATTTGGGGCTGTTTTTTTGTGGATTATTGTTGACCTATAGAACTTTTAAGCCTCCGATATTTTCCTCAGGATGAAAAATAACTTTCCAATTCACACCTAATGTACCTGTCTAAACAGCGAAGGCGATCTTCTACCGAGGTAATTAATTGTAGGGTCCAGATACTGGCAATGATCTCAACACTTGTAATAAAATTTGTATAGGTCGTTATTTTAAAAAAGATATAAGGAAATTTACATTGCTTACAGCCCAATCTTTCATCTTTCAGCGAAACGGTAATTTATCTTTTAGCGTAAATTGCTAATAACAATTCTTGCTTTTTAATAAAAAGCGCCGTTTTTGATTGGTTTTCAGCTAATTAGTGACAATAATCTCTTTGGCACTTTGAAAAGCGCGTTCACGTACCACGGCCATATCCCCTTCTTCTAGATCATCGTAACTTACCACAACACCCATTCTACGGCCGGCATAGGCAGTAGGCTTACCGAATATCCTAAAATCGGTTTTCGGCATGGCCGCTGGGATTTCCACATTTTTATAGGTGGGTTGCAGACTGGTTTCCGCAGAAATGATTACCGCGCTGGCACCCATTTTATCCAAAGTTATTGCTGGTATGGGCAAACCTAAAATAGCTCGTAAATGCAATTCAAATTGATTGAAATTCTGCGTATTAGCAAGGGTTACCATACCTGTATCATGTGGTCTTGGAGAAATTCCGGAAAAATATACGTCATCTTCCGTAACAAAAAATTCAGCACCCCAAATGCCCGCTCCGCCCAATGCCTCTGTGATTTTTAAGGCCATTTCCTGAGCGACTTTTAAGTCACCGGGTATCATCTCTGCCGGTTGCCAACTTTCCCTATAATAGCCATTTTCCTGACGGTGCCCTATTGGAGCACAAAATAAGGTCTTACCAGAAATTTGCGTAAGTGTGAGCAGCGTTATTTCGTATTTGAAATCTATAAATTCTTCAATAATGACCTCTGTAACATTGCTTCGTGATGAATCATGGGCGCTCTGCCAGGCATTGCTGAGGTCTTTTGCTGTTTTAATGGTACTATGTCCTTTTCCGCTGGAAGATGTAAGCGGTTTTACGATACAGGGAAAGCCCACCTCTTTTGCAGCAGCTTCCAGTTCTGCCAGGGAAGAAGCATAACGGTACTTCGCTGTTTTAATATCCAGATCTTGACTGGCAAGATTGCGTATCGCTTTACGATTCATTGCAAAATTGGCCGCTTTTGCACTGGGAACGACCGTAATTCCCTGCTTTTCATAATCGTAAAAGCGTGCTGTGCAAATGGCTTCAATTTCAGGAACGATAAAATCGGGTTTATATTTATCAACAATTTTGTCCAGCGCATCACCATCTAGCATGTCGATCACATCTGAGGCGTGAGCCACCTGCATTGCCGGTGCATTGGCATAGCGGTCTATTGCTATTACTTTTTGCCCCAGCCTCTGGGCTGCAATTGCAAATTCTTTACTTAATTCGCCACTTCCCAAAAGAAGAAACTTTGCCATAAATAGTGGTTTTTCCTGAATATATTCAGGTATGTAATTTGATAAAATTGAGTCTGAAAAGCCGGCTTTTAGTCCATTTAAGTCGGTCTGAGTCGGTTTTTTACTGGGTTACCGCTTTTTTGATACGCGCCATGGCTTCTTTAATATCATCCTGACTTGCTGCATAGGATATGCGTATACAATTAGGCCCGCCAAAAGCATCTCCCGTAACAGTTGCTACATTAGCATGTTCCAATAAAAACATGGAAAAATCTGAAGCATCACTAATGGTCTGGCCTTTTAATGTTTTTCCTATATAGTGTTTAATATTTGGGAATACATAAAAAGCACCTTCCGTTTCATTGCTTACAAAACCGGGTATATCGTTAAGTAGGTCAAGAATAAGCTCGCGCCGCTTCTTAAACTCATCTACCATATATTGAATTTTTGAAATGGGTGCTTCCAGCGCGGTAATCACCGCCCTTTGTGCAATACAGTTGGCGCCGCTGGTCACTTGGCCCTGTAATTTATTACAAGCACGTGCGATATAACTGGGTCCGCCAATATAGCCTATTCTCCATCCGGTCATGGCAAAGGCTTTTGAAACACCGTTCACCGTGACCGTGCGATCGTACATATCCTCAAACTGCGCCATACTGAAATGTTTGCCAACATAATTAATATGTTCGTAAATTTCATCGCTTACTATCACAATCTTTGGGTGCTTTTGTAGCACATCTGCAAGGGCGCGCAATTCCTCTTTACTGTAAATGGAACCGCTCGGGTTGCAGGGCGAGCTGTACCACAACATTTTCGTATTTGGCGTTATGGCGGCCTCCAACTGTTCTGCGGTCATTTTAAAGTCAGAATCAATAGTCGTGGGAACTTCAACTGGAACCCCATCAGCGAGTTTTACAATGTCACTGTAGCTTACCCAATATGGGCAAGGGAGGATTACTTCGTCGCCAGAATTCAGGCAAACCATTGCAATATTATATAGGGATTGCTTAGCGCCCGTAGATACCACAATTTGTGGACGTTCATAGCTAAGTTCATTATCGCGTTTAAATTTTGTGATAATTGCATCTTTCAGCCGTACATAACCATCTACGGGACTGTAACTGTTATAATTATCGTTTATGGCCTGAATTGCTGCTTCTTTAATGAAATCTGGCGTGTTAAAATCAGGTTCGCCCAGGCTGAGACCAATAATATCTTTACCTGTTTCTTTGAGTTCGCGGGCTTTTGATGCCATAGCAAGCGTGGCCGAAGTTTCAAGTTTATTGATTCGATCAGAAAGTTGTTGTGTATGTTTTTCCATGGAAATCTTAAAGTTATGCTGTATTTAGATTTGGGGGCATTCCCATTTCCCTTAGGTGTTTAAAGTGGGCAATTATCGCTTTACGTGTGGTTTTGTACTCATGGTACGGTAGGTTGAACTCCTGGGCGGTTTCCTTTACAATGTTTGATATTTTAGTGTAGTGCACATGGCTTATATTTGGAAAAAGATGATGTTCCACTTGATGATTCAATCCTCCGGTAAACCAGTTTACTATTTTGTTTTTAGTTGAAAAATTGACCGTAGTAAACAATTGATGAATGGCCCAGGTATTTTTCATGGAACCGGTTTTATCAGGCAATGGCATCTCTGCCTTATCAATAATATGCGCCAGTTGAAATACCATACTTAGGATTACACCAGCGGTATAATGCATAATAAAAAAGCCCAAAAGTACTTTCCACCAGGCAATATCGAGAAGAAGTAACGGGAGAACGATCCAGATAAGCATATAAATGACTTTGGTAATCACTAATTTGGTCCATTCTAAACGTGGATTAGGGAATTCTCCATAAGAAAGTTTACGCTTTAGGTAGCGTTTCATCTGAATAAAATCTACCGTAATGGCCCAGTTAAAAGTCAACAGGCCATACAATAGCACAGAATAATAGTGCTGAAAGCGGTGGTGCTTTTTCCAGGGGGAATGTTCTGAAAAACGTAAGATCCTGCCAGCTTCCATATCTTCATCATGACCGTGAATATTAGTATAGGTATGATGGAGTACATTATGCTGTACTTGCCAGTTATACACGTTTCCGGCCAAAATATAAATGCTGCCACCCATTACCTTATTGACCCATTTTTTACTTGAAAAGGAGTCGTGGTTGCCGTCATGCATCACGTTCATTCCCACTCCGGCCATACCGATACCCATTACAATTGTGAGCAAGATCTGCGACCAACCAGGTAAATTGAGTGTAAGCAGTATAAAGTAAGGTGCTAGAAAAAGACTGAACATTATGGCAGACTTGACATAAAGCTTCCAGTTTCCAGTGCGTTCTATTTTATTTTCCTTGAAATATAAATTGACGCGTTTATTAAGCGTTCTGAAGAATTTTGCAGAGTCAATACGAGAAAATTTGATTATAGTACTATCCATAAGATATGTGATAAATTCTAATAAAAAAGAGATTTAGAATCAAGTGCAACAAACAGGATTTTCCCATAAGTATAAAATACACTCTTTCATCTCAATACTCTATATACGTAAAAGTCGGATTAAAGATTGTAAATACTCAAAAATAACATTATAATCTTTTTTTAGGACTCTTTAAGAGGTTTATTTGACAAAGTAAAACGTTAATTTTGCAACCAATTAAGCAAAATATGGAACGAATACTTCATTATTTCCCAGATATGCAGCCAGAGCAGATCGATCAGTTTATGCGTCTGGAACATTTATATCAGGATTGGAATTTAAAGATTAACGTGGTCTCGCGCAACGATATTGATGAAATTTATCTACGGCATGTGCTTCATTCGCTGGGAATCGCTAAAATACAGGAATTCAAATCAGGGTCTTCTCTACTTGATGTGGGCACCGGCGGTGGTTTCCCCGGTATTCCACTGGCGATTTTATTTCCTGAAGTACACTTTCATTTGGTAGATAGCATTGGTAAAAAAATAAAGGTGGTTGACGAAGTAGTAGCCGGCTTGGGTCTAAAAAATGTCAAAACAACCAACGACCGAGTGGAAAATATTGATGGCTATTATGATTTTATTGTAAGCCGCGCGGTTGCCCAAATGGATAGCTTTGTGCGTTGGGTAAAACCGCGGATTGCTAAAAAAAGTAAACACGATTTGAAAAACGGTATTCTATATCTAAAAGGCGGCGATCTAAGTGAAGAGCTGGCCATTTATAAGACAGCCAGAATTTTTGAACTTGATAAATATTTTAAAGAGGATTTCTTTAAAACAAAAAAAGTAGTGCATTTGCCACTCAAATATAAGGGATAAAAAAAACGGCAATAGCCGCTTTTTTAAGTTCTCAATATTGAATAATAGGTTCGGTTACATCTACTGCCAAAGTTTCTTAAAAACTCGTAACATTGATTTAAGAAATTCGATTTTTCAGGTACCTGTTCTTCAAGTAGATAATGCTCCAATTCTTTCAGTTTTTCATCTACAGTATTTGGATCTTTTACTAGATACAATTTCTCTTTCTTCCGACTTACCTTGCGTTTGGATTTCTTTTTGGTAACATCTATTAGCGTATATTTTACCTTTAAAACATACATTTTATTCTCATCAGTCATCATGGTCCTTCCTTTAATTATGCTGTAAAGGTACGAAATTATATCTACAGATAATAATAAATTTACAATTACGTAACATTAAGGTAACATTGGAAAGTAGGGAAATAAAAAAACCGCCCAAATAAAATGGGCGGTTTTGGACTGTTTTAAGCTTAAATTAAGCGATTATTCACCTAAAAATGGATATCTATAATCGGTAGGTGTCACAAAGGTCTCTTTAATAAGACGTGGAGAAACCCAGCGAAGCAGGTTGATCATACTTCCCGCTTTATCATTGGTACCCGAGTTACGCGCACCACCAAAGGGCTGGTTGCCTACTACCGCTCCTGTACATTTATCATTAATATAGAAATTACCTGCACAATTTTGCAGCGCATCGGTCGCTTGAGCCAGTGCGTAACGATCTGTTCCAAGTACGGCTCCGGTAAGCGCATATTCACTGGTTTTATCTATAAGCTGTAGCGTTTCTTCCCATTTAGAATCTTCATAGACATAAATCGTGACTACCGGGCCAAAAAGCTCTTCTTGCATCGTTGTATATTTGGGATCGTCAACAACAAGCACCGTAGGTTCTATAAAATAGCCTTTCGACTTGTCATAATTACCACCAGCCACAATTTCTACATTATCGTCAGCTTTTGCCTGGTCTATATATTTAGCCAACTTATCAAAGGAGCGCTCGTGAATGACCGCGTTAATAAAGTTGCCCATATCTTCAGGGCTTCCCATTTTGAAAGACTTGATATCTTCTACCAGAAACTCTTTTACTTCGCCCCAAATGGATTTTGGAATATAGCATCTGCTTGCCGCACTGCATTTTTGACCTTGAAATTCAAAGGCACTGCGGGCAATTGCGGTAGCTACCTGTTTTGTATTGGCCGTGGGATGCGCAAGAATAAAATCCTTACCACCGGTCTCGCCCACAATACGTGGATAGGTTTTATAATTGTGGATATTATCGCCTATCTTTTTCCAGATATTCTTGAATATGGTCGTAGAACCAGTGTAATGAATACCGGCAAAATCGGGGCTGGCCAGCACCGTATCGGTGATCATTTCTGGATCTCCCATTACCATGTTGATAACACCATCTGGCACTCCCGCTTCGCGAAAGACATCCATGATCACTTTGGCAGAATAAACTTGGCTGTCACTAGGTTTCCAAACCACCGTATTTCCCATGAGGGCAGGGGCGGAGGGTAGGTTTCCGGCGATGGCCGTAAAGTTAAACGGGGTCACGGCATAAATAAAACCTTCCAGTGGGCGCTGTTCCACGCGGTTCCAGGCTGCGCTGCTGGATTCTGGCTGATCCTCATAAATCTGAGACATGTACTGCACATTAAAGCGCAAAAAGTCTATAAGCTCGCAGGCCGAATCAATTTCTGCCTGATAGATATTCTTGGATTGCCCCAACATGGTTGCAGCGTTGATCTTATTACGGTAAGGCCCCTGGATAAGCTCAGCTGCTTTAAGAAATACCGCTGCGCGCTGTTCCCAAGGTAGCTTAGACCATTTTTTACGTGCTTCTAGAGCACCGTCTATGGCGTCTTGCACATGTGATTTTTCCGCGAGGTGATATTCCCCCAGACTGTGCTTGTGATCATGCGGGGGAGACATGATGCGCGTATTGTTAGTTTTTATTTCTTTACCGTTGATGTAAAGTGGCGCATCTATTGTGCTGTCATATAGTTCTTTATACGTGTTGAGAACCGCTTCGCGTTCGGGAGAGCCCGGAGCGTAAGTTTTTACAATTTCGTTAACTGCCAGAGGTACTTCAAAAAATCCTTTTCCCATTGTGTGTTCGGTTTATGATTTAACTTTCAATAGTGCCAAAATACAAAATTAGGCGCGGAGCACGGCAGCACTGGGGTGCTGATTATGCTAAAATTCACTTAAGGAAATGGCGATAGTGCGCTTCAAAAGTTAAATAGTCAAAAATTCAATTCAGCGCAAAGGGAGTGAGCAATTTGAATGTGGGGATGAGGACGCGAAATTTGTGACCGGTGGTGAAATTAACCATAGTATAATGACCACGCATAGCGCCAATAGGAGCGTTGAGCAAACAACCGGAACTATAGGTATGTGCTTCGCCGGGCTGTAGAATGGGCTGCTGGCCTATTACGCCGTCACCTACCACAGTTTCAAGCGGGTTCAGGGCGTCCAGAATTTCCCAATAACGAGAGAGAAGCTGCACGCTACTTGCCCCTTTATTTTCTATAGTAATTTGATAGCCAAAAGCAAAATTGATCTGTTGGTTTTTATAAAACGTCCCTTCAAAATGCGTGACTACTGAAATTCGTATTCCTTTTGTGATCTGTTCTACCATAATTTTAATAGATCGCTGCTGATGCTGCGAAGAACATAACAGCCGTTAATCCTCCAAACCATAAAAATACGACATTTATCACTACAAACTTCAACAGGCTCAAGATCCTGGTTTCACGATAGAAATTGCGCATGGCTTTATAAAAATAGAAAGGACAAAGGAGCAGGAATAAACCGCTAAAAACATTGGAACCGAGTAAGAAATCAGGTAAAAGGCAAAACAGCAATCCAAGAAAAACGAAGATGAGCATATGAAAATTAAATACCATATGCTCGAAATAATTGAAATTGCGCCGCACTTTAAATAACCAGACTGTACCACTCAACAAATAGCCAAAAAGAGCACCAAATCTGATTTTATGCACCAGAAAATAGACCGTTTTTTTCTTTGAATTCCATATACGCCGTTTTACAACTTTAAAAGGATACCATCTGAAATAACGGAAAAGATAGAAAAATGAAAATATTGGGGTGAAGAAAAACAGATAAAATGGGACTTTGGCTTTGATATAATTGGCGAAAGCTTCAGGATCTTCCTTAATCTGATATATGACTTTATTTTCCTTGTAAAGCCAAAGGTTATAAGTGCTTTTTTCATAGTAGAGACTGTCCATTGCCTTGGATGCATCTGCAATGGTGGTTGCCTGATAAAATTCAATAAAAAGTGCGGCCTTTTGTATGTTTTTTTCGAAGAAATTCAAGGTATCCAGATCTTGAGGGGAAATGTATTCGTAATCAAGATCTATAGCTGTCTGCTTCTTTTCAATAGTATTTAAAGTGTCCTCAGCTATTACGTCTCCATTGTTGACAGAAGGCTTATTCGATTTTGAATCAGTGAACAAATTGATTTTGGGATCAGAATCTTCGGATTTAAAATAGTTTAAAAAGCTGCTGAAAAGAAAGAAAATAATACTTACACTTAGAAAAAACCGAAAGGGATTGGCATAGCGCACACGTTTGCCGGCAATATAGTTGCGACTTATTGTTCCCGGTTTAAAAAAGAGATCATTTATGGTGTAATAAATGCGCGAGTCGTAAGTCACCAGGCTCATCAAAAGCTCATTGAAATAATCGAATACGGTTAGTCTTTTAGGATCTGTTAAGAAATAAAGTGACTGAATTATAGGCAGTTATTTTGTTTGACCACAAGGCGAAAAACGCAGGCATAGCCGTAGCTATGACGAGTATTTTCAACCTGCCTACCGGCAAAGGCAGGCGCAGTAGGCA